>CAYVKQ010000116.1:0-8849 GCA_964451945.1 uncultured Lentisphaerales bacterium | reverse complement strand
GCTACGAGGTGCTGCCCGTCGGCGCGCGCTACCTGCGCACCCTCGGCAAGCCGGTCCTCAACATGACCGGCCGCTTCCACAGCTCCTGGGGCGACTTCGGCGGCATCCGCACCCGCGCCAGCCTCGAATACGACTGCCTCACCGGAGTCGCCAACGGCATGGGCACGACCATCGGCGACCACTTCCACCCGCGCGGCGACATCAACCGCGCCGTCGCTGCCCTGGACGCCGCCGTCTACAAGCGCCTGCGCGCGCTCGACCCCTGGACCGATGGCGCCGTGCCGCTGACCGACCTAGCCGTGGTGATGACCAAACCCTACTGCGGCCTGCAGCACCAGGCGCCCCGCGACGCCGCCGCTTACACACGGGAGTGGCGCGCCGTCTGCGCCGCCACGCGGATGCTGTGCGAGCTCAAACAGCAGTTCGACGTGGTCTCGCACGCCGCGGCGTGGGACAGCTATCCGCTGCTGATCCTCCCCGACCATACGCCGATGGAGCCGGAGACGGTGCGGCGGCTCACCGCCCATCTGGCCGGGGGCGGACGCGTTCTCGCCAGCGCCCAGGCGGGGCTGGACGCCGACGGCAAGGCGTTCGTGTTTCCCGACTGGGGCGTGACCTGCGAAGGCGAGTCGCCCTACGATCCGGCGTTCCTGCGGAACGGACCGGAGATCGCCGAAGGGCAGCCCGACATGCCCATCACCCTCTACGACCGCGGGCTGAAGGTCCGCGCAGCGGTCGGCACGCGGGTCCTCGGCGAGATCATCGCCCCCTATTACAACCGCACCTGGGACGGCCGCCAGGCCAACGTCTACCTGCCGCCGGACCGACCGACGGGCGAACCGGCCGTGACCCTGACGGAGCGCGTCGCCTACATCGCCAACCCGGTTTTCACCACCTACCACAACAGCGCGCCGGTCCCCATGCGGCAGTTGGTCGCCAACCTGTTGCGGCTGCTTCTCCCCCGCCCCTTGCTGCGTACGCCCGACGCCCCCTCCTTCCTCCGCGCAACGGTCACCTCGCAGCCCGGCCGCCGCATGACGCACCTTCTTGCCTACCTGCCGGAACACCGCCTGGCCGCCTGCGAGATGATCGAGGAACCGCTGCTTGTCGCCGACCAGGCCGTGGAACTGCGCGAAGACGGCCGTCGCGCGAAGCGGGCGTACCTCGCCCCGGGCGGCGACGCGCTGCCGCTCACCCGGACCTCCGATGGCTACCTGCGCGTGCTCGTGCCGCAATTCGCGGGGCACGCGCTGGTCGTCTTCGAAGAGTGAGGCGGTCGACGGTTTTTCCCTCCGCATCGACCACGCGCACATCGAGCGCCCGCGGCCGGCAGGTCACGAGCACGACCGTGCGGCAGTCGTTGGCCACCACCGTGAACGGCAGAACCGGCGTGTGCCGCATGTTCGGCGGCGGGCAGGCCGTTGCGCAGGCCCCGCTAAAGGGATCCATGCGGAAATAGTGGTGGACGTGGCCGCTGACCATCAGATGGAGCGGATGACGGTCGAACACCCCGTCGACCAGGGAGAGCGCGGCCCGCGAGGCGTACCGGTCGTCATAGGGTGGCATGTGGAGAAACGCCACGCGGAAGCGGGCCGTCTGGAACGGTTCACTGCCGACCGTCCGCCGCAGCCACTCCCGCTCCTCGGCGATCATGGCCGCGTTCCGGAACAAGCCCGCTTCGTCGTCCGCGTGATCGTTTCCCGCGTCGAGCGCCAGAAAACACACGTGCCCCTGCCGAAAAGCGTAGTAGCTCCGCCCCGAGGGATGACCCAGCACGTCGAAATAGTCGGCGCCGAAAAGGCCGACCTGCTCGTGGTTGCCGCGGACAAAAACCAGCGGACGGCGGCGGGCATAGCGCGCCGTCTGCAAATCGAGATAGCCGTCGAACATCGACTGCGGCCCGCTCATGTGCGACAGCATGTCGCCGAGGTCGACGAAGAAATCGGTGCGGGCCACCCCCGGAAGCCGCATCAACTTCCGCAGCGTCAGGATGTCGGAATGAATGTCCGAGCAGGCGGCGAACGTGAAATCCCCCCGCGCCGGATCGAATGCCCGGAAAGAGAATGGACGGGTTCCCCGCGGCCACACGCTTCCCCGGGCCAGCACGGGCGAGAGATTGACGAGCCGGTATTCATGGCCGGTACCGGGTTTGAGTCCGGCAAGGTGCGCGGCATGCAGCCGGGAATTGCGGCGGAGAATACCGTTCTTCGCTTCGACCGGCTGCCGCCGCCAGGACGGTTCGCCCGCTTCACGGTACTCGATCGCCGCCCCCGTCATCCCGGCCGTCGCCCAAGTCACGGTGATTCCACCGGCCGTTGGATGGGAGAGAAACGGACCATGCACCACCGTCTCGGCCGGGATGGAATGGCGTTCGATGGCATCCTCGAAGGTCCGCCGGCTGAACCGCCTCCCGGCGGGCAGCCCCGTGCGGGCCCGCCAGGCCGTCCCGTAGCCGCAGAAAAGGAGCTCGCCATAATTCTCGGCTTCGTGGAAGCCGACCTCCTGGCCGGTCCAGGACGAGAATTCGCCGCGCGCCAGACTCTGCCGGCAGAGGTTGAATCCCGTGCCGAGATTGGCGCACCGCAGCATCGTCAGGGAAATAGCCACCTGCGCGCGCCATCCGAAGCGGTCGCGCGCGGTCACCGCGCGCCACTGGTCGTACCGGCCGCTGCTGTCGAAACGGCCGCCGCCGGCCCCGACCGCCAGTTGCAGCTGCCAGGGAACCGGTTCGATGGCGCCGAAAAAGATCTCGATCAGATCGCCCGACCAGAGTTCCATGCCGTCGCGCGTGTTGCCGGCCCGGATCGCCGCCGGATCGGGTTCGCGACAGCGGACATCCAGCAGCAGGTGCGAGGCGGTGTGCCGCAGGCGCACCTCCGTCCGCCCCGCCGGCGGCGTTCCGGCACGGAACCGCATGATATCCCGGATGACGGCCGGACGCCGGCCCGCGGGAACCGCAACCGCCTTGTAGCGCGCCGTCCGGTAACTGACGAGAACGGGGTCCGCAGAGGCCGCCTGTTTCATGGGCGACAGTGTACGATCACCGGCACGGCCTGCGCAAGACTCGGTGTAATCGGTTGGCGACAGGGATCGGCGTCGGGGACGGCGGGCTCCGGGCTGGCGGGCCGGCCCCTCCCAAAAACCTCTTGGTGCCTTGGCGGTCCAAATCCTGCGTCCGTCCGCTTTTCGCGCGTTTCGTGTGTTTCGTGGGCAATCCCTGCGGCGGCCTGCGCTTGCGCCCGCCACCCGCCGCGGGCGCGCTACTGATCCGGCCCGCCGTCGCCTTCGTCCTCCTCTACGAAGGGATTCCAGCGGCGGAAGAGGCCGACCGGAAAGAGGAGTGAGCGCAGCGGCGACTCGTCCAGCAGGCTGCGGACCAGCACCCGCGTGCGGACCGCCCCGGGCTCGCGGATGCGGGCGATAAAGATCTGCGTGGCCATGCGCAGCAGCGCGCAGCAGGCGAAGACCACGTGGTAGTTGATCCACGTGCGCCCCCAGAAGACGACGGAAAAACCTTCCAGCCGTTCGAGCAACGCGCCGCTGACGATGACGCTCAGGCCGCCGCAGATGCCCGCCAGAGGTCGCGGTCCCGGATGATGACGTTGGGCGGGTCGGGCAGGCGCAGGTAGAGCAGGATGTCGACCGTGCCCGCGACGAGGGCGCCCGCGACCAGCAGGGGATAGATCCGCGTGGTCGGTCCCGGCGTGCTGTAGAGCAGCCCGATGACGCACAGGTATGCCAGGGACCAGCCGACGAAGGCGACCCGCTGCCGCCAGCCCCAGACGCGGTTCATCACGCGGCGCGGCACGATGTCCGCCACCCACGAGAAGCAGAAGGGCGAGGCGAAGTGCGAGGCGGCCGCGATCAGGGCCAGGAGCGCGATGACCACCGGCATCACGGCCTGCGGCGCCGTGCGGCGCAGCGCCAGCGGCAGGAACGCCACGCCGAGGTAGAGCACCCGGTAGGCGAGCGCGATCCCCACGAAGATCGGCTTGCGCCGCGGGACGCGGTTGAGGACGGCGGCGCCGACGAACTGCATCAGGATCATGATCAGCGGCAGGCCGCTGATCAGCCCGAACTGGAACTCAGTCGCCCCCAGCTCGCGGAAGAAGTCGGTCGCGGCCGGCGAGCTCACGCCGACCGCGTAGACGCTGCCGAAGAAGCCGCTCATCACAAGCGGCGCCAGCCCCCGCCGCATGGCGTGCGGCTCGCGGACGGTCTCGGAACTCGGTTGGAAAACGGGTGTGGTCGCGCTCATAGGGCCCGAACCGGCGCTCTGCCGCCTGCCGGAGAGCCATGCGATACCGTCGTTCGGTGCGCTGGATGGGAAGCATGGCAGAATCAAGGGAGGAAATCAAGGGCGTGATCGTAGAACCCTGCAACCGGGGTTCTGTAACGGCGGCAGGGACCGATGCTACCGCAGGAAGATGACCGTGGCGGGATCGGGAATCAAGCCCGTGATCACCGACCCGACCGTGCCGGCGGCGCCTCCGACGCCATAGTTGGCCGTGGGCGCGAGGGTGTAGTCCACGGTCAGGTCGCGCCGCCGCCAGAAGGCGACGCGCCCGCCGCCGCCGCCGCCGCCTGAGCCCCCGCCGCCGCTGCCGTTGGCGGAGACCACGGCGCCTCCGATGGCCCGGAAGCGGTTCGCGCGCAGGTAGATCGAACCGCCCGATCCGCCGCTGTAGTGGCCGCCGCCTGGGGTGAAGCCGTCCGCCCGGAGCACGCCGGCGAGCATGGTGTCGCCGGAGGCCGCGATCTCGATCACGCCGCCGCCGAAACCGCCCGACAAGCCATCCGAGGTGCCGCCGCTGCCGGGGAAGATGGGCGCGTCGGGATCGCCGTAGAGGTATTTGTTGTCGGTTACATTGCCGCCCCGGCCGCCGTACGAGCCGCCACGGGTGAGGTAACTTGAAGCCGCCAGCCAGCCGCCGCCGGGGCCGAGACCGTTCCAGTTGGTGACGGCGAGATTCTTGTAAGCGACATTGACGCCGCCGAAGAACCCCTGCCCGGTGGCGTTGAAGCCGCTGTTCGTTGCCACCTGCAGGTTCCGCGTCCCGAAGGTCACACGCCCGCCGTGGAGCGCGTGGGACACGGGATGGATCCACGCGCCCGTGCATGTCCGGAGGGTCCGGCCGACCTGCACCGTCGCGCCGCATTCCGCAACCGTGCCGTTGGTCGCCGCGGCGCGGATGACGCAGGTCGCATAGGTGTTGGTCACGACGAAATCTCCGCCCACCCACAGGGAAGAGGCGCAGGCGCCGCCGAAGCGCCGGAATCCGTTCCATGCCCCCCCGCTGTTCAAGGATACGGTGTTGGTGAGCACGCAGCCTCCCAGGTCGAGCCGGCCGACGTTGCCGACGGCGCAGACGGTCAAGTCGCCGTCGACCTCCAGCGCGAAGCCGTCCTGCGGGAAGACGACCCACTGGCCGATGAGGGTCAGCGCCTCCGTGTGCCAGCGCGGTTCGGGAAAGTAGATTTGCGCAGTGACGTTGATCGGTTCGGTCAACAGCGCGTCGTCGGGCAGGTAGAGCGTGCCCGGCTCGCCGTTGTATTGCGCGGTTTCGTAGGTTTGCCCACTGAGAACACCCGGGAGCGCGGAGAAACTCAGCGCCGGTTTGGGCAGGCCGGCCTGCGCCGTGGTGTCGTAATGGACGGCGATCCGTCCGCCGGAACCGTTGCCGCCCCAGAAGTTCATTGTCCCGCCCTTGGCGGTGAGCGTGCCGGCGCCGGTGATCGTTTCGCAGCGGAGATAGATGGCGCCGCCCGAGCCGCCGCCGCCGAGACCATTGCCCGGACCGCTTTGATTGCCGCCGTTGGCCGAAAGGGCGCCGTCCAGTTGGACGTGTCCGGCAGCCTCGATCCAGATGGCGCCGCCGCCCGAACCGCCGATTTTCTCGGCGCTTCCCGACCCGCCGCCGCTGCCGGGCTGGGCAGGATCCAGGTGGGAGCCGTAGGGAAAGCGCATGAATCCCGAGTAGGTAAGGCCGACTCCGCCCAGACCGCCATAGGAGCCGCCGCTGTTCCACCACCCGCCGCCCGGCCCGCACCCGTTGGTCAGCGTGCTGCCGCGGTAGCCCTTGGCGTCGGCCTGGATGGCGCCGCCCGCGGCGACGGCAAGCGTGTCGCAGACAATCCACACGCGGTTGGAGTACTCCGAAAAATCGTCGAAGCCGCCGGCGCAGGAGATGACGCCGCCCCGGCCGACCAGGATGTCGTCGGCATCGATCCGGGCGCCCCAGGTGTCGGCGCAGAGGGTGGTGGTCTTGTTGAGGGCGTTGCTGATCACGAGCCCCGCCAGGCGGGCCGTGGCGCCGGCGAGGTGCAGCGTCACCGCCGCGTTGTTCGTGAACACGACGGTGTCCCCGGCGCCGGGGATGCCCTCCGGCGTCCAGCTCCCCGCCTCGTGCCAACCGGCGCCGTCCGCGCCGGTGAAGGTCCGCGTGACCGGAGTGGTTCCGGTTTCGACGAAGATCGCCTGCAGCGTCCGCGGCCGGTCCATGTTCAGGGAGACGGTGGCATTCGTGGCCTGCGCGGCCGGGACGTCGCCCTGCCAGAAGGCGAACTGCCAGCCGGCGTCCGCCGCGGCGGTTGCGGTGACGGTGCCGAACTCGTCGTACCAGCCGTTGGTGCTGCCGCCCTCGGACAGCGTGCCGTGCGCGGCCGCCGTGGCGCTGAAGACGTGCTGCCGCTGCCACAGCCAGACGAGCGTGGCGTCGTTGGTGTGCACGTAGGTGAACGACGGATCGGACCCGGATGAGAGGTCCGTCCGGTTCGTCAGGTCATAGCCCAGGAAGACGGCCCGGGTGCCATCGGCGAGCGGGACGGTCGTCTCCCCCGCGGTGGCCGACAGCGCCGTTTCGAAGGCAAGGCCCTCATGAAGCCCGTAGCCGGGCGACGGCGAACCGTACTTCGCCGGGGCGCCCGCCACGGTCAGGGTGGCGTTGGCGGTGAAGAACTCCAGCTCGTTGACATGAAGCCGCGTGGCGGAGCCGTTGTTGTTGGTGAAGGTCACGCGGTAGGTCGCATAGGCGTTGGTGTTTTCGAAGGCATAGAACCGCCGTTCGCGGTTGCTCCAGCCGCCTTCGCTGTCGCGGGCGTCCAATTGGACCCAGCCTCCTTCCACGGTGTTCGAGCCCTCCAACCGCCAGGCGCGGGGCGTGGAGCCGGCGGTATAGAGGGTGCCGCCCGCCGTGACGCTGTAGCTGTTGACGGCCCGGGGACCGGTCTTGAAGGTGTAGGAGACCCAGATGCCGTTGGCCAGCGGGTTGGCCGCCACGTCCGACTCCCAGGCGTCGTAGTACGTGGAGGGAAGGCTGTTGTCGAAGGCGCGGACACCGCTCCAGTTCGCGCTGGTGTAGGTGGACGCGAGGATGGTGTTGACGCCGGTGTTGCTGGGGACGGTAATGTCGGCAAAGGCGGCGACACGGACGGTGAAGACGCCGGAGGTGGCGATGGCCCCCGCCGCGTTCTGAACAATCAGCTCGGCTTGATAGTCGCCACAGCTCGACAGCGACATCCCGGGGGCGTCCGGCGTCGCGTCGGGGGCCGGGCCGGAGAGGAGACGCAGCCGCCGGGCGAAGATCGGCACCGCCACGTCGGTTGCGGTTTCGCCGCCGTCCGAGCCGTTGTCGGCGGCAGCGGGCGTGACCGCCGTCGGCGTTCCCTGGATGGCGGGCGCGGGGAGAACCGCGAAGACGCGGGCGGTCGGGCGGGCCTCGGTATAGGTGATGGAGGCGTCCAGGGTGACCATGGCCGCCGCGGACTGGTCGTTGGTGAACCAGGCGCGCCAGGTCAGCACGGTGCCGTCGGCGGGACGGTCGAAGGCGAACGCCGCGGCCGGTTCAGTCGCCACGGGCACCCACTCGCCGGTCAATCCGGCCGGATCGGTGCCAAGGGTGATCTGGTAGTGCGTGGCCTCGTCCGGTGCCGCCCAGCGAAGCCGCTTGACCTGGTCGGCGCCGGTGAAGGATTCGGATTCCGTCACGGGATCCGCCAGGGCGAACATTTCGTCGGCCATGGCCGGACTGACCGCCAGCGCCAGCGCGAACAGCCCACAGGCAAACCGTTTGCCGTGTTGCATCGCTTCCTCCTTTTCAGGCTTCGTCGTCCGAAGGCAAAAGGAATTTTCAGTCAGGCAATCATCCGGACGATGGAATCCACCATGTAGTATTTTGGTTCAGTATATGAACCCAGCGGGGAAAAAGTCAACCCCTTTCACACCCTTTTCAGAATCAGGGTCGTCGGCGCGGCGGGGGCTTGAGGCGCCCATCGTCTCCGAACGCGGCAAGAGGGGCGGAAGGTACCCACAGCAAACGGAAACGACACCGGAGTCCGGTGTCGTTTCCGTTTGATGCACCCGGTTTCGTGGAGTGAAGGAATTTCCGTGGCGGCGGGAGGCGCAACGGCCCCCCGCCGCGCACCGTCAGCCCTGTCTGCCGTCGAGCTCGGCCATGGCGGCGCGGCGCGAGAGCTTGATGCGGCCGCGGTCGTCGATGCCGATGCACTTGACGGTCATCTTGTCGCCCACCTTGCAGACATCCTCGACGGAGGCGATGCGGCGGTCGGAGAGTTCCGAGATGTGGCACAGGCCGTCCTTGCCTGGAAGGATCTCGACGAAGACGCCGAAGTCCTTGAGGCCGGTGATCGTCCCTTCGTAGATCTTCCCCTCTTCGGCCTCGGCGATGACCGCCGACACCTCGCGCACGGCGATCTCCATCGCCTCGCCGCTGCTGGCGAAAATCGAGACCGTGCCGTCGTCGGCGATGTCGATCTGGGCGCCGGAGACTTCGCAGATGCGGCGGATGTTCTTGCCGCCGGGGCCGATCAGGCCGCCGATCTTGTCGACC
>CAYVKQ010000115.1:0-8924 GCA_964451945.1 uncultured Lentisphaerales bacterium | reverse complement strand
GGTTCCCATCACCCGCTCCCACTGCCGCTGCGTCACCTCGAAGACCCCGATGTAGAAATCCTTCGTCAGCGTCACCGTGTGCTGCGTCTCGTTAGTCCTATGTCCAAGTTCACCTTCCGGTGAGCCCATCGTAAATGTACCCGCAGGAATCCGCCGCATCACCAGCTTCGTGGTCTTGTATTCGTACGTCCATCCGCCCGGTGGCGCGGCATCCAGATAGCTGACGGGATAGCTTGCCGCCGACGGCCCGCCGGAGAGGTCGATGACCATATAGAGATCATCGACCGCGCTTGCCGTGGTCATGGAAAAGAAAATCGCCGCACACGCTGCCGCCAATCCACGAAATGCATGTTTCATTGGTTACTCCTATCTGACCCATGGCCCATCAAGTGGACTACCACATTTTTGGAAAATTGTGGACCAAAGCAGTGCGCGTGTCAACCCTTCATCCGCAATCCGCAATTCCTCGCACGTTGCAGGCTCCCAGGGGCCAGCCCAACAATCTTCATCCCTCCCCAGGCGTGCCGCCAACCGGCGCCACCGGTCCCCGCATCCAAGCGGCGGGTCCTTTCACGCATTCGGCGGCCGCCATCCGTCGCCGTCCCCTTTCTCCCGTCTCCCGTTTCACTCCACAATCCCGCGCTGCCCGCCGCGCGCGATCCTTCCTTGACATCCCAGCCCCTCCCGCTACCTTTTCCACATGGCCCACCGCGCCGCGCCTCCGGTCCGACCGGGTGGGCGCATGCGCCCTTCCGGGGCAGGATTCGGCTTGTTTTGGAACCGACTTCCACGTTACTGTAACGCCACGGCGGAGAATGCCCCAAGACTGAGGCATCCGATCCGTGTCACCAGCAAGCAAAGAGGTTACGTCATGTCCAAGGCCAAGATTCCGGTTGCGATCCAGCTCTATTCGTTGCGCGATGTGATGCCGAAGGACGTTCCCGGCACGTTGCAGCAGGTGGCCGCCATGGGCTACCAGGGCGTCGAATTCGCCGGCTACTACGGCCTCGACGGCGCTGCGCTGCGAGCGCTGCTCGACGCCAACGGCCTCCGTTGCGCGGGATCCCATGTCGGGCTCGATGCGCTGGAAAAGGACGCGTTCGAGAACACGGTGGCGATCAACAAGGCCCTGGGGAATGACCGACTGATCGTTCCCGGCGTCGACCTGAACGATCTCTCCCGGACCATCGACCGGCTGAACGCGGCGCATGCGCGCGCCAAGGCGGCGGGGATGCGCGTCGGCTTCCACAACCACACGCGGGAGTTCGATGTCGTGGACGGCATGACCAAGTTCGACCGGATCTTCGCCGGGACGCCCGCGGATTTCCTGGTGCAGCTCGACATCGGCTGGGCCGCGGCCGCGAAACAGGATGTGGCCGCCCTCCTGCGCAAATACAGCCGGCGGATCGAAACCGTCCATGTCAAGGAGTACAGCTCCGACAATTCAAAGGCGGCGGTGGGCGAAGGGTCGGTCGACTGGGCGCCCGTGTTCGACCTGATCGAAAAGAAGACCGCCACCCAGTGGTATATCGTCGAGCAGGAGGAGTATGCCGCGGGGCCGATGGAGAGCGTCAAAACCTGCATCGACAACATGCGCGCCCTCGGCCGCTAAGTCTGCTCCCCCGGCGCGCGCCGCAGGATGTGGAGGGTCGCCTCGGGCGGACAGTTGAAGCGCACGGCGATACCGCAGGCGCCTGTGCCGGGCGAGGTGTAGCCCTGTACCCCGTCGACCGACCACGGACCGCGGTGCATGGCGCGCGGACTGGGATCGTTTGGAAAAGGGATGTAGCCGCCGGGCAGGCAGACCTGTCCGCCGTGGGTGTGACCCGCGAAGACGTACGCCACCCCGTGCCGCGCCGCCTCGCGGTGGATGGTCGGCGAATGGGCCAGCAGCAGGCGCATCTCGCCCGCCGGGGCGCCCGTCAGCGCGTGTTCGAGGCTGTGCGCGCCGACGACGCAGGGATCGTCGACGCCGGCCAGCGAGAGGACGGCGCCCGCCTTCTCGATCGAGACCCGCTCGTTGAGCAGGAAACGGCAGCCGGCGGCTTCAAGCGGGCCCACCATGCCGAGGCGGTCATGGTTGCCCAGCACGGCGAAACAGGGCCGGCGCAACGCCGGAAGCAGTCGAAGCATCCCGGAAACCGCCGCTTCACAGCTCCCGTAGGTGTGGTTGCGGTAATCCCCCGTGAGGATGCAGAGGTCGTACGCCAACCCTTCGAGACATCGAATCAGCGTGTCGGCAAATGTCGGGTCAAGGTCGATATGCAGGTCCGATAAATGGAGGATGCGGTAGCCGTCGAAGGGTTGCGGCAGGCTGGGGATGACAACCGGGTGCCGGATCACGCGCACCGCATGGAAACGGCGCCGTCCCAGGGGGGTCAATCCCGACAGGCGCAACAGCAACCGGCCCGTGCGGATCACCAGAGGCGTCAGCGGGCCGAAGAGATGCCGCCGGCGAAACGCTCCGGAGAAAATCGGGTTTTCGCCGTTCTCGAAGCGGATCCGGGTGGCGAACGCCGCATCACCCAAGCGCCGTCGGTAGTCATTCAGTTCAGAATCGGGTATCGCATCATGCATCGGTACCGCTCACAACGGAAGAGAGGACGGAGGCGGATGGCGGTCCGTCAGCGCACCGGCCCGGGTGTCTTCGGTTGACCCCCCTGCGGGCGGTTCGGATCGACGACAAGGGCCTCGGCATGCGGGTCGCCGACAAAAGCGAAACGGGTGTACCCCGCGCTCCGCAAAACCGAAGACAGGCGGACGAGCAGGGCGCGGTTGCCGCTGTCGGCTGTATGGATCCGCAGCGACTGCCTGGGCGGCACGCGGCGCTTGCGCAGGGCGGCTGGCAAGTCGCGGATGGCGTAGGAGTCATCGCCCAGCCAGACCTGGTTGGCGGCATCGACCTCAAGCTCCAGCGCGGCCGTCGGCGACGCCGTGGCGGACACGGTCGCGCAACCGATGGCCGCCATCATGCCGCATCCGAGCAGAAGAACCCGCAAAACCGGCAGGCACGGACGGCAGGCACAGAAGACGCCGCCGCGGTGGCGGGGAACGGAAAAGGTGAAAGAGAAGAGCGGCTTGCGCATCGTCATTCCCTAGGCGTGGACATCCGCCGGTGCAGGCGCATGATGCCGCCGCTGGCACAGATCGACGGCCATCGCCTTCTCGGGGCAGGTGAAGGGGTTGGAGTATTTGGTGCAGTTGATGCACCCCATGTAGATTTTGTGCATGAGCGAACTCTTGGGAACTTCGCGGAAACCCAGCGAATGGAAAAACTCCGGAGCGAAGGTCAGCACAATCGCCTGTGTGGGGGCGAAGGCCTCGACCCGGTCCAGCACGGCCCGCACCAGGCGCGTGCCGATGTGATGACGCCGGTAGGCCGCGCTGACGGCGACCGACTGGATCTCGACCGCGGCCTTGGACGGGTCGCCCACTTCCGGCAGAATCTGCCATGCGGCGCAGGCGACGATCCTGCCGCCGTCGTCGCACACGTAGAAGCGGTCGATGTTCATGATCACATCGCTCATCGGGCGCACGATGAGATCGTCCTTGTGCTCGCGGATCAGTGTGTAGATCGGCGTGGCATCGGCCAGCGAAGCGGGGCGGATGGCGGGAGAGCCGTTTGTGTTCACGCGGTCACCTCTTCAAGCGGAACCAGGGGGCGAGATTGGGGCGCTGCGGCCGGACGGAGGCTATTTCCCGGAGAGAGGGGTTTGCCGCGGCGGATTCCTGCATGGGCTCCTTGTCGTCGGAACTGCGCTCCAGTTGCTCGATGCGCCGCAGCAGCGCCTGCTGCGTGGCCGCGAAGTTCTCGCGTTCCACCTCGCGGTTCTTGCGCTCCTGGCCCACCTCCTGCTCGCGGCGGCGGATTGTCTCGGTCAGCTCCTGGTTGGCACGGGTGAGCTTGTCGGTCTCGGTCGCATGCGCGCGCAGCCGCACTTCTTCATTTTCCAGTGTGCGGAGTTTCCTGGTGAGATCGGTCACCCGTTCCTCGGCCGTCCGCATCGCCTGGGCGTGGGTTGCGCGCAGGGTGTCCATCTCGGCCTGGAGGCGCGTGGCGTCGGGCGTGCGGATACGGCCGGCGCCGTCGCGGCCGGCGTCGCGGACAGCGCCGGGATCGGCGCCGCCGTTGAGGATGCGGCCCAGTTCGTGGATGCGGGCCTGCAGGGCCTGCTGGCGTTGCGCGCTCCACTCGCGCAGGTTGGCCATCGCCTCGCGCTCCTGCGCCAGGTCTTTCTCCAGCAGGTCGACTTCCTGGCCGAGGATGTGGGCGAGGGCGCCGCCCGGGTCGGCGGCACAGGCATCGGCCGCCCGCGCGACGGGCGAGAGCGGTTTCGAAAGCTCCTCGATCTGGCTCTGCAGCTCATGTTCGCGCGTGTTGGAAAAGGTCAGCAGGTCGTTGTAGGCGCCCTCACTCTCGCTCACCCGCGCCTGAAGCTCCGCGATCTGCGCGGCGGCGGCTTCTTGCGCGCGTTCCGCCTGTGCGGCGCGGTCCCGGCTTTCCTCCGCCTGGCGCGAGGCTTCCTTCCCGCGGCGGTCGGCGGCGTCGCGGGCCTGAGCCGCTTCTTCGGCATGGGCGCGGGCGGCGGCAAGCGCGGTCTCGGCGGTGGCCAGGGCCTGGGCCGCTTCGGCCGCGTTCGCGCGCGCGGCGTCGCGTTCCGTTGCCAGGGCGTCCCGTTCCTGCCGCGCGGCGTCCCGTTCGCGTTCCGCAGCGGCGAGTTTTTCGCGGAACGCGGTCCCCTCGGCATCGCGGCGCTGCTCGGCATCGGCAAGGGAGAGGGTAAGCGTGTCGCGCTCCCGTTCCAGGGCGGCCGACTGTTTGGCGGCTTGGCGGGCGAGGGTCAGCGCCTCTTTCTGCCTGGCCAGATCCGCCTCCAGCGCGGCGAGGCGCTGCCGCAGGCCGTCGTCCTCGGCCTCGGGGTGCCCGGGCGGCGCTTCGGGGGAGCGGGCTTCGGCGGGCCGCGTCTCTGTCTTGGGGCGGACGACGTGCGACAGGTCGGCCTCCTTGGCGGGAACCAGCCGCGCGCCGGCGGGCGCCTTGCCGCTCTTCAGGATCGTTTCGGCGGCGATGCGGTTGAGCGGACCGCGCAGATTGCCGGCGCCGTCGTCGATGTACCAGGCAATGTCCAGTTCCGGCACCGTTTCGGCCGGCAGCCACGCCTGGCGGTCGGTGGAGACCTCGTGCCCCGGAAGAATGCGCCCCTGTTCCGCCCACACAACGATCCCCGGGGTGGAGACCGGTCCGAAGATCGTCTTCCCGGCGATGCGCAGGAACCATTGTCGCGTGTCTGGGTTTTCAGAACTCATGGCTGGAGTGTGCGTGTGCGGTTACGATTTCGGGGAGCGTTTGAAAAGGCCGTTTCCGTTCCCGCCGATCTTCCGCAGCTCGCGCTGCGCCTGCTGTTCGATGTCGGCAAGCGAAACGGGGGCGGCCGCCTTCCTTCCAGTGGGCGGGGAGACGGGAGGGAGGTCGCTCGGTTCGGCGATGATCACGGCGTCTTCGGCAGCGGGTTCGTCGGCCGCGTTGAGCGCCGACGCCAGTTGCTGCGCGAGACGCCGCGCCTGATCGACGAGTGCCTGCCGGCCCTGCAGGAGCTTCTGCGCCCGGGCGAGTTCCCGATGCTCCTGCTCGGCCTGCGCGTGCAGCGCGGCGCGCTCGCGTTCCGCGTGGTTCAGCGTCTGGCGGAGGGCGTCGGCCTGCCGCTGACTCTCCTCGGCGCTCTGGCGGAGCTGCGTCGCGAGGTGTTCGGCTTCGGCGGAGCGGGACTGCGCCCCCTTTGCCTCTTCAAGAGCCTGTTGCAGGCGGGCGTTCTCCGCTTCCAGACTGGCCAGGCGCCCCTCCTTCTTGATGAGATCGGCCTGAACCCGGTTGTGGACAGCCTTGAGCTCCTGCCGTTCGGCGTCGAACTCGTGGTCGCGCGCTTTCAGGTCGGCCTGCGCCTGGTCGTGGGCGCGCCGCAGATCGGCGAGCTGCCGTTCGAGCCCTTCCGCGCGTGCCTCGGCCTCGCGGCCGGCGGCGGCTGCCGCCTGCAACTCCGCCTCCAAGTTCCGGGCGGTGCCGGGCTCGCCGGGTTTGTGGCGTTTGAAGCAGGCGGTGGAGGTTGTCAGCGATCCGTCGCGGATCAGCTCGTCGAGCGCGCTGCGGTGGATGGGGCCGTAGAATGTGGCGGGAGAGACTTCGGCGATCCAATCCATGTCCAGCCCGAGGGAGGTGACCGGAATCCAGTCGGTGCCGTTTTGCGACGCTTCGCTGGTGGGGGCGATGCGCCCGTCGCAGGCCCATCCCCGAAGGGTTTCGAGCGCGGCGGGGCCAAACGTCTTCCCCTTCTCGTTGCGGATGGTCCACAGCGGTTCGGGCGCGGCGGTTGCAGATTTTTCAGGCACGGCAGGCCGGTGGTTGACAGTGAAACGGAACCGTGGATTTGGAAAAAACGTATTCCACTATAGCCAATTGATCCGTCCTGTGCAATGGTTCCGTCGCGCGGGCCAGCAACTCCAATTGTGAAGATGCCTCCATCGGCGTCGGTAACGGTATCGGTATCGGTATCGACAAAGCCAAACACTTTCGACCCCGATTCCGATACCGACCCCGACCCCGAAAAACCTATCGCGACAGTATTAGAATTGCTGCGCGAACGCGCGCCACAGCAGGTGGTTGAGGGCCAGGGCGTAGAGCGAGGCGCAAAGGTCGTCGATGACGATCCCCACGCCGCCGCGCAGACGTTCGAGCCGGCGGGCGGGCGGCGGTTTGACGATGTCGCAGAGGCGGGCGACCACGAAGCCGAGCGGCAACAGGACCCGCCAGTGCTCCAGCACCGGCAGGCCGATCAGGCAGATCGGGAAGAGCATCCACTCGTCGGCGACGATGCGGCCGTCGTCCTTGCTGCCGAAATGCCGCTCGGCGGCGCCGCAGACCGGGACGGCCAGCAGCGTTAGCGCCGCCGCCACCGCCGCCTGCCAGCCCCACTGCGTGTGCCACCGGGCGAGTGCCAGCGCCAGCGGCACCCCGGCCAGCGTGCCGAAGGTGCCCGAGGCGACCGGCGCGTAGCCGAGGCCGAAACCGGTCGCGACGGCGAGGGTGACGCGCTGCAGCAAGGACATGGACGGCACTCCTTTCGGATCACACCCGCTTGAAGGCGAGGCAGGCGTTGTGGCCGCCGAAGCCGAATGAGTTGTTGAGACACGCCCGCACGGGGTGCGCGCGGGCCGTGTTGGGAACATAGTCTAGGTCGCACGCCGGATCGGGGGTGGTGTAGTTGATCGTGGGCGGGACCACGCCGTCGCGGAGCGCCAGGGCACAGACGACCGACTCGACGCCGCCCGCGGCGCCGAGCAGGTGGCCCGTCATCGACTTGGACGACGAGACCATCACGCGGCGTGCCGCGTCGCCGAAGGCGCGCTTGATCGCCAGGGTCTCGCAACTGTCGTTCAACGGGGTGCTGGTGCCATGGGCGTTGATGTAGTCGACGTCCGCGGGCGCCAGGCCGGCGTCGCGCATCGCCGCCTGCATCGCGCGCATGGCGCCGGCGCCGTCCTCGCACGGAGCGGTCATGTGGTGGGCGTCGCAGGTCATGCCGAAGCCGGCGAGCTCGGCATAGACCGTGGCGCCGCGCCGCGCCGCATGCTCGTACTCTTCCAGGACCACGACGCCGGCGCCCTCGCCCATGATGAAGCCGTCGCGATCCTTGTCGAAGGGGCGGCAGGCGTGCTCCGGATCGTCGTTGCGGGTGCTCAGCGCCCGCATGGCGGCGAAGCTGGCGACGCCGATGGGGGTCAGCGGAGCCTCGGCGCCGCCGGCGAGCATGACGTCGGCCTCGCCGTAGCGGATACTGCGGGAGGCCAGGCCGATGGCGTGGAGGGCCGAGGCACAGGCGGTGACCGTGGCGAAATTGGGGCCCTTGAGGCCGTACTCGATGGCGATCAGCCCCGCAGGCATGTTGATGATCATCTGCGGCACGACGAAGGGCGAGATGCGGCGGGGACCCTTTTCCGCCAGCAGCATCTGTTCCTCGGCCATGGTGCCGATGCCGCCGATGCCGGAGGTGACGGCGACGCCGCAGCGCTCGGTGTCGGTGCGCGCCCAGTCGATGCCGGCATCGGCGACCGCCATCTTGGCGGCCGCGACGGCGAAGACGCTGAACGGGTCCATGCGGCGCTGCTCTTTGGGAGAGACGTAGGCATCGGCATTGAAGTCGCGCACCTGGCCGGCGATCTGCGACGCGAACCCCTCGGGGTCGAAGCGGTCGATGCGGCCGATGCCGCCGACGCCGGAGGTGATCCGCTCCCAGAAGGCCGCCTTGCCGCTCCCCGCGGGCGAAACCACGCCCAGGCCGGTGATGACCACTCGTCTCATGCCGTTCTCCGGTTGCGCCCCACAAATGCAAAAACCGGGGCCCGATTGTCGGTTCCCCGGTTGCGTGTCGAGGCCGCGGTTACTCCTTGTCGAAGCCTTTGGAGGCCAGGTACTCGATCACCTTGCCGACGGAGGTCAGCTTCTCGGCCTCCTCGTCGGGGATCTCCGCACCGAACTCCTCTTCGAACGCCATGATCAGCTCGACGGTGTCGAGCGAGTCGGCGCCCAGGTCGTCGATGAACGACGCCTCGGGGGTGACCTGCTCGGCATTGACGCCCAGCTGATCGACAATAATCGTTTTGACCCGCTCTTCCAATTTGTTGGCCATGCTACCACTCTCCTCGCTTCGTCGTTTGTTGCACGCGCCGGGAAACCGTCCCGCCGCGCGTTGTCACATTGACATCCCGCCGTTCACGCTCAGCACCTGACCGGTCACGTAGGACGCGTCGTCGGATGCCAGAAACGCTACCGCTTTTGCCACATCCTCCGGCACGCCGAAGCGTCCCAGTGGCGTGTTGGCCAGCATCTGGTCGCGCGCCTCCTGCGGAAGCGCGTCCGTCATTCTTGACAC
>CAYVKQ010000114.1:0-8955 GCA_964451945.1 uncultured Lentisphaerales bacterium | reverse complement strand
GGCAAAACCGCGATCTTGCGTTTGCCGCGCATGAGCGCGTACACTGTCACCCATGATGAATGCTGGGTTCACCCGCAACCCGGAATGATCAGAATCGTCCGAGCACACCATGAATATCCCGACAAACGTAGAGAAAAAGGCCGTATGGGACGCGTTCTGGAACGGCAGGCCGACGCGCACGCCGCTGCGCTGGAATGTGAACGTGCGGACCTGGCTGCTCGACCCCGCGCTCAACACCGAGGGCTGGACCTTCGAGGACTACCTCCGCGATCCGCAGGTGACCCTGGGGGCGCAGGCCCGCTTCCAGGCCTTCGCGACGCGGTTCTACAGCCGGAGCAGCGACCGCTCCGACACGCTGCCCGAGCGATGGGGCTGTTCCGCCGACGTGCAGAACTGCTACGACGCCGCCTTCTTCGGCGGCACGGTCCACGCGCCGCCCGGCCAGGTCCCCGCCGTCGAGCCATTCCTGACGCTGGACGACGTCGACCGCTTTCTCGCCACCGATTTCTGCGCCGACCTGGAGGACAACCCGTTTCTCCGCGAACGGCTGGCGTTCACCGGGGAGCTGAAGCGCGCCGCCAAGGATTTTCTCCACGAGGGACGGGGCGCCGCCGTCGCCGACTATACCCTGGGCTTCGACGGCGCGGTCACGGCGGGCGCGGCGGTCTTCGGCTCCGATTTCTTCCTGCTGCTGGGGATGGATCCCGAAAAGGGCGAACGGGTGATCGAGAAGATCACCCGCGACGCGCTGACGCGCAACCGCTGGCTGCGCCGGCGCGCCGGGCTCCCCGAACGGGTCGCGGTGGGCGGGTTTGCCGACGATTCGGTGCAGCTCATCAGTTCCGGGATGTACCGCAACCTGGTGCTCAAATGGCATGTGTTCTGGTGCGACGAGACGGACGAGGCGGCGGGCAAGCCGCTGACGCGCTTCTGCCACTTGTGCGGCGACGCCACCCGTCACTTCAAGACGATCCGTGACGCGGTGGGCGTCGGCTCGTTCGACACGGGCTTCCCCGTCGACCACGGCGGACTGCGGCGGGAGCTGGGAACCGCGGTGACGATCAGCGGCGGTCCGCACGTCGGACTCCTGCGAAGCGGCACGCCCGGGGCGTGCTACCGCGAGGCCGAACGCATCCTGAGAAGCGGCGTCCGCGACGGGGGCAAATTCATCCTGCAGGAGGGAAACAACCTGCCGCCGCGCTGTCCGCTGGAGAACCTGCAGGCCGTCTACCAGGCTTGCCTGGACCACGGAAGGTTCGCATGACTGATCACGAAAGCCGTCAGAACGCACTCGACGCGATCAACCTGAGGCCGGTGTCGCAGCGGCCGCACACCGCGTATTCGATCGAGATGCACACCGGCCTGGTGCGCCGGACGGCCGGGGCGCCGGACGGCGCCAACCCGTGGGATCCGGCGGTGCGGCGAAAAGTTCTCGAGACGTGGGGAATCAACTTCCTCTGGTCGGTCAATGACGGCCTGGTCAATTGGGCCAAACAGGGCCGCGTGACCGACATGGGGCACGCCGAATACGACGAGGGCGGCAAAGACCGGCGCGACACCATCGTCTGCCCCTTCCAGTATCCCGAAGAGGTCTGGGCCTTCGACCCGCTGAAGGAGTACGGATTGCCGGGGTTCGCCGAGCAGGTCGCCGTCTATCAGAAGAGCGCCGACGACGCGCGTGCCGCGTTTCCCGGCCAGCTCACCACCGGCGGCTACTACAAGACGGTCGTGTCTGGGGCGATCCAGGCATTCGGCTGGGACATGCTGCTGACCGCCGCCGCCGACCCCGAGCGGTTCGCCCGGGTGCTGGAACGCTTCGGCGACTACTCGGCATTCTACGCCAAGGCATGGACCGAAACCGACATCGAGGTCTACATCCAGCACGACGACATGGTGTGGACTTCGGGTCCGTTCATGAGCCCCGATTTCTACCGGCGCGTGATCTTCCCCATCTACAAGCGGCTTTGGGTGCCGCTGAAGGCGGCGGGCAAGAAGATCCTGTTCTGCTCCGACGGCACGTTTGACATGTTCATGGACGACCTTCTTGCCTGCGGCGCCGACGGCTTCGTCTTCGAACCCTCCAACCCCTGGACGCCGATCGTCAAACGCTTCGGCGGCCGCTGCTGCCTGGTGGGCAGCGCAGTCGATTGCGTGACGCTCACCTTCGGTGACTGGCCCGCGGTGCAGGCGCAGATTGACGAGACCTTTGAGGCGATCCGGGGAATACCGGGGATCATTCTCGCGGTCGGCAACCACATGCCGCCAAACATCCCCGACGCGACGTGCGAACGCTACCTCGCCGCACTCAAGACACGCTGGAACGGGTGAACAAAGCCGGATCGCCGAGACACCGGGCCGGGGACGCAAAGAGAGGACGGGCATGACTACAGGCATGGATCTTCTGCTGGGAACGGTGCGCGCGCGGCTGGGCGGACGGCGCGTGGGGCTGCTCAGCCACCAGGCGGCGCTTACGGCATCGGGCGCGACGTCGGCACAGGCGTTGCGGCGCGCGCTGGGTGCGGACCTGGCGGCGCTCTTCGGGCCGGAGCACGGGTTCTTCGGACAGGCGGCCGCGGGCGTGCAGACGCACACACGGCGCCATCCCGATTGGAATATCCCCGTCTTCTCACTTTTTGGTGCCTGCCACAAGCCAACGCCGCGGATGATGCGCACGGTCGACGTGGTGGTCGTCGATCTTCAGGATCTGGGCGCGCGCTGCTACACCTACCTGGCCACGCTCAACCTGATGCTCGAGGCGGCAGCCGAAGCGGGGATGCCGGTAATCGTCGCCGACCGGCCGGTCCCGCTGCCGCGCGCGATCGACGGCCCCGTGGCGGAACCGGAATGGTTCAGCTTTGTCGCGCCGCTACCACTGCCGATGTCCACCGCACTGACCCCCGCCGAAGCGGCGAACTGGATCGTGGCCGGGCGGCGGCTCGATGTCAATCTGGAGGTGGTCCCCATGCGCGGCTGGCGGCGCGAGGGACGGAGCGGACCCGACTGGCCCGATTTCGTTCCGCCCTCACCGGCCATCCGCACCTGGGAGTGTGCGGCGACCTATCTGGCGACGGTCTTCAGCGAAGCGCTGCCGGACATCGACTGCGGCCGCGGCACCGCACTCGGTTTCCGCGTGCTGGGGGCGCCCTGGATGCGCGCCGAACCGCTCTGCGAAGCGCTCGCAGGATGCGGGCTGCGGGGAGTGACCTTCAATCCTTGCCGCTACGTGGCGACCGCCCCCGCCCATGCGGGACGAGAGCTCGACGGCGTGCGGCTGGCGGTGACCGATCCGGCAGTGTTTCTTCCGGTGACGGCCAGCATCTTCATCCTCGAGACGCTGGCCCGGCTGTACGGCCCGCGGCGGGTCTGGCACGGCCGCGGCGCCCGTCACGAGTGGTTTGACAAACTCTACGGCACCGACCACGTGCGGCGCGACCTGTTGCAGGGGGTGCCGGCGGCGGCGGTCTGCGCCGCCTGGGAGCCCGCCCTGCGCGCCTGCCGCAAGGGGTACGCCGCCGCGCGCCTCTACTAGTGCGTCACTCCGCATAGGCGCGGATGCCGGCGGCGAGCGCCTCGGCGATCCGCTGGCGGTGGGTGTCTTGATCGAGCAGCCGCGCCTCGGCGGCGTGCGACAGAAAGCCGACTTCGAGCAGCACCGCCGGGCAGGGGGCGTTCAGCAGCACATGGTAGCGGGCGCGCTTGATGCCGCGGTCGGGGCGTCCCACGCGGACGAAGCGGCTGTGCAGCGCGAAGGCCAGCGCGAAGTTGGCGCCATCGGATTGGTTTCCGGCAGCGGCGTCCGCCGGCGCGCCGCCTCCCGTCGAGCCGTGCCCTGCCGCGGGAACGAGATAGGTCTCGACGCCTTCGGCCTGGCTGTTGGCGGCGGCGTTCGCGTGGATGCTCACCAGGCAGTCGGCGCGGTTGTTGGCGGCGTGTCCGACGCGGAGGTCGAGCGGAAGCGCTAAATCGGCATCGCGCGAGAGGATCACATGGACCGGCGCGCGGGCGAGGGCGGCGGCGGTGCGGCGGGCGATGTCGAGAACGAGCTCCTTCTCCTGGCGGCGCGTCGCGGCGCTGACCGCCCCCGTGTCATCGCCGCCGTGCCCCGCGTCGAGCATCACGGTGAGGTAGCGGCGGCCGGCATTCTGCGGAAGCCGCGGCGGCGGCGGCGCATGCAGGGCGGCCAGGTCGCGGACATCGGCCGGGGAGAGATAGAACGACGACGATCCCGGCGGCGAGGCGGTGAGCGGCGCGTTGAGCCAGACCAGAACGCCGTCGACTTCCATGCGGCGGCTCTCGGGATACAGGCGGATCTTGTGGCGTCCGGTCGTGAGCTGCGCGCCGTCGCGCGTCACCCGCCACCCGGCCGGCGCGACCCCGCACCGGCGGGCCGCATCGGGAAGATGAATCCACCCCGCCAGCGTCTTGGGCGGCGGCACGACGCACGGCAGGGAGCGCGGCACGGTGGCGCATGCGGCAAGCAACAGGCAGCAAAGGGCAACGCCGCCATAAAAGACGTTGCGCGGGGTAAAGAGTCTTTTGAACGTCATTTCCGCGCAGTATAACAACCCCCGTTTCCCCGGGCAACCCCCGGGATCTGCTTGACGCAACGGGGCGCTTCGTCTTACCTTGGATCACCATGAGTTCCTTCACCGGGAATACCCGTTCCCCGCTGGTCACCGTGCTGTTGCTGGTGCTCTGCGTGCTGCTGGCCGTGCGCCTGTTCCGTCTGCCGCGGGGCGAGGTGTCGGTCACGGCAACGCCGGCGGCTCCGCTCGTGCCGGGCGCCGGCGGGGCGGCGCCCGCGCCGTCTGCGGCCTCCGAAGCCTCCGCCGCGCCGTCCGCGTCGGAACGCGCGGTCATCGCCCTGTTCAGCCGGGTCTCGCCGTCGGTGGTGGCGGTGGCCAACAAGGCGCTGATCCGCAGCGGCGGCTGGTTCGGCGGACTCCAGGTCTACGAGGTTCCCCAGGGCGCGGGCTCGGGGTTCGTCTGGGACAAGCGGGGGCACATCATCAGCAACTACCACGTCGTCCACGAGGCCGACGCCCTGACCGTCACCTTTCCCGACGGCGCGACGTTCGACGCCACGCTGGTGGGCATCGCCCCCGACCAGGATCTCGCCGTGCTCAAGGTCGATGTGCCGCCCGAACGCCTGCACCCGGTGCGCCCCGCGGCCTCGCGCGACCTCCAGGTGGGGCAGACGGTGCTGGCCATCGGCAACCCCTTCGGCCTCGATACGACGCTGACGGTCGGGATCGTCAGCGCGCTCGGCCGGACGATCACCGCCATGACGGGCCGCCGCATCGCCGAGGTGATCCAGACCGACGCCGCGATCAACCCGGGAAACTCCGGCGGCCCGCTGCTCAACTCGGCGGGCGACCTGATCGGCGTCACCACCGCCATCCTCAGCCCCAGCGGCGCCTATGCGGGGATCGGCTTCGCCGTACCGGCCGACACCGTCTCGCGCATCGTGCCGCAGTTGATCGAGAAGGGACGCATCACCCGCGCGGGGCTGGGCATCCGCCTGTTGCCCGACCACATCACCCGCCGCGCCGGCATCGCCGGCGCCGCCGTGTACGCGGTGCTCCCCCAATCGCCCGCGGCCGAAGCCGGACTGACAGGCATCTCCCAGACCTTCCGCGGCATTCTGCTCGGCGATGTAATCACCGCCATCAACGGCAAACCGGTCGGCGACGTGGAGGATTACAACGTGATCCTCGACACCCTCAGCCCCGGCGACACCGTCTCGGTGACGGTGGCGCGCAACGGTCAGACACGCACCGTCTCGGCGCGGTTGATCGCCGTGGATTCGATCTAAACGAAGCAACAGAAAGGACCTGCATGACCACTGCCGTAGGAGGCTCTTGCAAAACCCCCCGTGGCATGGGCGTCCCGCCCATGGAACACGGGCAAGATGCCCGTGCCACACCTGCAAGCAAGGGGTTCTGCAAGAGCCTCGTAGATGTGATTGTCCTGGGCGGCGGCACCGCCGGAATGATCGCCGCCATCCAGGCGGGGCGGGCGGGCGCCAAAACCCTGCTGGTCGAAAAGAACGCGATGCTCGGCGGGACCATGACCGTGCAGGGGGTCAACTACCCGGCCCATTTCTTCGCCTGGGGCAGGCAGATCGTCGCCGGCATCGGCTGGGAACTCCTCTGCAAGACCTATGCGGAGACGGGCTGCCCGCTGCCGACGCCCGAACAGGGATCGCGGCACATCCCCGTCGACCCGGTGATCCTCGCCGCCCTGGCCGACCAGGCGGCGCTCGACGTCGGCGTCGAGCTGCTGTTTCACGCGATGCCTGCCGCAATCGCCTGGAAAAAAGAGGCGTGGGGCGTCCGCATCTGCACCAAGACGGGGTTGCGGACGGTGCGGGCCAGGGTGGTGATCGACGCCACCGGCGACGCCAACGCGGCCGCCCTGGCGGGCTTCGGCGTGGTCCGCCCCGACGTCGTGCAGCCCGCCACGCTGTCGTTCCGTTGTTCCGGATACGACGCCGACGCGCTCGACTATGACGCGTTGAAAGCCGCGGCGGACCAGGCGACCGCCGCCGGCGAGCTGCTGGCCACCGATATCGGCTGGTGGCGGGACGGCCCCAAAGCGCTGCTGCGCAAGCGCGGCAGCAACGCCAACCATCTGCGCGCCCCCGACGCCCACACCAGCGAGGGAAAGTCGCGCGCCGAGATCGAAGGCCGCAAGGCGTTGCTGCGGATGGTCCGGTTTCTTCGAAAACAACCGGGGCTCGAGCAGTTCCGGATCGACTGGGCGTGCCCCGAGACGGGGATTCGCGAAACGGTGACGATCAAGGGAAAGGCGACGGTGAGCGTCGCCGACTACGAGTCGGGCCGACGCTACGACGACGCGCTGTGCTACGCCTTCTACCCGATCGACGAGCACCTGAACGACGGGCGCGGCATTCATGGGCGTCCGCTCAAGGAGGGTGTGTTGCCGACCATCCCGCGCGGCGCCCTGCTGCCGGCCGGCAGCCGCTTCTTCATCGTCGCCGGGCGGGCGCTGTCGAGCGACCGCGAGGCGAACTCGGCGCTGCGGGTCGAGTGCCCCTGCATGGCGATGGGGCAGGCGGCGGGCGCCATGGCCGCACTGAGCGCGCGCACCGGGGTGGATCCGGAAGCGCTGCCGCTGGAGGATGTCCGGGCGCTGCTCCGCGCGCACGGCGCGATCGTACCGTAACCACAAGTCAACCAAACGCGGCAGGAGCAGTTCGAGGGGTTGTGACCGGCGCTCCGTTTCGCCGCCCCCGTCGTCGTGCAGCAAGCTGGCAGCCAGATCACAAGTATCCAAGGAGACCTCTCATGCAAAGCATCCCCGTGCTCACCGTCCGCGGCCACGCGCTCGCCGAAGCGTATGAACAGGCCCTCGTCGCCCTCTACCGCGGCGGCATCCGCTTCCGCACGCAGTACGACAAGCCGGGCGACCCTCTCAGCCTTGACGCCACGATGAACATCACCATCGACGATCCGCTCGCCGACCCCATGATCCACAAGGCCTTCCCCGGCGGTCTTCCCGACCTGCGCGAGTACGTCTACGAGCTGGAGGGGCGCAAGGACCACTGGGTCAAGGCGATCAACGATCCCGCCGACACCCGCTGGGAGTATACCTACCACGGCCGCCTGCAGAACTACGGCCAGTGGAAGGAGCGCAACGCCGACGGCGCGTGTGCATTCGTCGGGCCGTTCAAGGTCGACCAGGTCGCCTATGTCATCGACAAGCTGGTGGAACAACCCTTCACCCGCCAGGCGCAGATGATCACCTGGATGCCCAACCTCGATCTGACCTGCTACGACCCGCCCTGCCTGCAGTCGCTCTGGTACCGCCTGCTGGAGGATGCCGACGGCGTGCAGTGGCTCAACGTCAATGTCCGTTTCCGCTCCAACGACGCCTGGGGCGCCAACTTCATGAACATGTTCGGCTTCATCCAGTTCAACCGGACGGTCGTCGCCGCCGGGATCGAGCATCGCTCAGGCAAGCCCGTCCGCCTCGCCCGCATGAACTGGCAGGCCGACTCCTACCACATCTACGGCAAAGACCTCGAACAGGCCGAGCAGCGCCTGTTCAACCGACTCGAATCGACGGCGTTCGAAGACCGCGTCTACCGTTTCGACGACCCCGCGATCGCCGAGATGTACCACGAGGAGGAAGAGGCCATCCTGCGCAAGATCGCCGAGACCTCGCAGCGGATGGCCTGAGGGCGCCGGCCGAAGCGGGGCTTTTGCAGAAGCCCAACGGCTCGCCGCAGTGAATGGGTGTGCGCCCGGGCGTCATCCGGCGCGGTAGAGCAGTCCTGCCGCGACCTTGTCGGCGGTCGTCTTGCCGGCAAGCCGCTCGACCAGCGCCAGGGCGAAGGCGAAACTGGTGCCGGGTCCCTGGCTGGTGAGGATGTTTTTGTCGCTGACGACCGGCCCCTTCGCCGTGTAGCGCGCCCCTTTTAATTCCTTCTCGCAACCCGGGTAGCAAGTGGCCGCCCGGCCGTTCAGAACACCCGCCGCAGCCAGCACGGTCGGCGCGGCGCAGATGGCGGCGACCGTCTTCCCCTTGGCGTCAAAAACGGCTACCGCCTCCAGCACCCGTTTGTCGGCTTTCAGGCGCTCGGTTCCGGGTCCTCCGCCCGGCAGCACCAGCGCGTCGAACGCGGCCGTATCGACATCGCGCCACAGCGTGTCGGCGACAAGGGTCACCCCCCGCGAAGCGGCGACGATCCGTTCGCTGCCGACGGCGGCCGTGGTGACCGTGACGCCTGCGCGCCGTAGCACATCGATGACAACCACCGCCTCGATTTCCTCGACACCCTCCGCCAACGGCATCAGCACATTCATGGCACGCTCTCCTGTACGGTGGGGATAAAGTAGCGCAACCGGGGGCCGGCGTCAATCACGGCGCTTCGGACGCTTCGGACACCACCCGGTAGAACGCCTGCGGCAGCACGGCTTCATCGGTCAG
>CAYVKQ010000113.1:0-8960 GCA_964451945.1 uncultured Lentisphaerales bacterium | reverse complement strand
CGGAAACAAGGGTGGAGGCCTGGGATTCCACTTTCAGCATCCGGCCCAGGCAGTAACCAAGCAAGAGCGTGCCGCAGATCGTGGCCACAGTGAATCCGAATCCCGTCTTGCCAGCGGCCCATACCGCCGGAAGATTCATGCCGAAACCGAGACCGACTACCGACCATTGCAGGAGCATCTTCGATGCCTTGTGGCTGATGTCCGGGATCGGATTCCCCAGAGTCAGGGCAAGTGCGAGCCCGGCAGCCAGCGCGACGGGTGGAGAAACCCAGCCGGTGAGCGTCGCGAGAAACAGGAACAAGAAGACTCCGAGCAGGACTCGCCGTGAAAGGCCCGCCCCCGCATTTACATTGTCGCTAGTCATTGGATCTCATCTCCGTTTCTTCAAGCACAACGGGCGCGCTGACCCGCCCGGCCCTGATGGCGCTGAACTTGGCCCGGCTTTGCCGGGTCGGGTCCAGCGCCATGGTTGGCCGCCTCGCAGTTACGCAGTCACACTATCGCTCTTCCTGTTCCGCCGCTTCCGGCTTCCGCATCAGGAAGGATGCGGAAGCGTCGCACTCGAACGCATGAATCCTTCCTTTTCCCCCGATCACCGGTTTCTCCGGAATGTAGAGGTCGCGAACCGACAGACGGTCGATTTCTCCGCTGTTATTGAGGAACAGGATTTCCTTACCCGTCTCGTTCGTCTGCGAGCAATTCGAGATTGTCAGGTTCTTGACGTGCATTCCCTCGGGAATCTCGATTGTCGGACGCGTCTTCAACGCTTCTTTCCGGTGCAGGTGGCTGATGCTGAGATATTCCACGTCGCTCTGGCCTTCGCCGGAGATGAGAGGGAAGCCGTTCGGCGTGTGATAGCCTGGCGCACATTTTCCCTCGCTTGCGAAAATATTGCTGAAACTCAGGCGGCCGAAATTGCTCCGCTTCCCTTTCCCGTCGAAATACTGCGTGATTCCGATCGTATAGCAGTAGAACGTCCCGTACACATTGGAAATAGAAATGTTGTCCACGCGCGAACATACCGAAAGCAGCCGCACCGCGCTGTGGCAGTTCTCCGCGAAGATCCCGTCCACTTCGATGTTTTCGATCGGGGCAGAATAATCGCCTTCGTCCGCGTTGATCGCAACAAGATCGTCGTAGCATACGCCCTGAAGGTTCCTGATCACGCCGAAACGGCATCCGCTGTTCACATGGATGCCATCAAGATTCAGATAGATCGGATTGACCGTCTGAAAGTCGAACCGCATGTTTTCCACTGTAAAGTACGTCACATCCGTCAGCCGCACCGCGAAGAGCGTCGGATTCCTCCAGGTAGATGTCGTGCGGAGCTTCTTCCGCCGGATCATTCATCAGCATCGCGCAGTTGCTTCCCGGAAGAAGGCGGATCTCCGTCGTCGGCTCCAGCCGGATCGTCTGTCCGCTGTGGATCTTCAGTGTAGTTCCGATAGCATAGCGTAGGCGGGGAATCGGCAGGATCACCGCGCTGGTCCCGCTGTCCAGCATCGCTTGGATTGCAGGTGCGTCGTCGCGGGTTCCGTCTCCGTAAATGGCTATCTTCTCGTTCATTATCGTTTCCGCCAGCCAGCGGCCAGCGTTGCGCTGGCCGCTGGCTGGCGGGAGATGTTCCGCCGCATCCCACGAGGTTGTTTTTGTCTTCATGTTGTCCTCATCCATACGCGCAGCAGTTCCGAGACGCCCCACGCCTGGGCGTGGCAGCCGCGCGGGGTGTGGGGGGCGTCGCCGTCGAGGATTTCGGGAACCTGGCCGACGCAGCCGGAGTTGAGAATTTCGCTGGCCGAGCCAAGGAGGGCGCGCGCGGTCTCGGCGGCCGCTTCGCCGTAGACCGTCAGCAGCGCCTCGGCGTAGAGAGGGAACGGCCAGGTCCAGGCGGCGCCGTTGTGGTAGGCCGGCTTGCGCCTCGTGTCCTCGTCGCCGCGGTAGGCGCCCCAGTAGGGATGCGCGGGGTCGTTGAGCAGTGCGCCGTCGCGCAGCACCGGTAGCGGCGTCGCGACCGCGCGGTCGGCCAGCGAGCGGATCGCGCCGGGGACGAGCAGCGCGGCGCAGGCGCGCACCACGGCGGCGGCGCGGCCGCGGTCGGCGAGGACGCCCAGGGTCACGGTGAGAAGCTGGTTGGGACGGAGGGCGTCCTCGGGCACGGCCCGTGCCGCAGGGGTTCCTGGTTCGGCGCGCAGCGTGTCGGCGAGCCAGGGCGCGCCGTCGAAGCCGCTCCGGCCGGGGAGCCAGAAGAGGTCGCCCAGCGCGCGGCCGGCCCGCTCGGCGAGCGCCGCCGCCCAGGGAAGGCGCGACGCCAGAGGACGCGCGGCGAAGCGGAGCGCGGCGATCCAGAGCGCCTGGATCTCGACGGGGTAGCCCTGGCGCGGCGTGCCGGCGGGGTGGTTGGTGTCCATCCAGGTGAAGTGGGGCGGACTGAAGACCAGGCCGCTGTCGGGATCGGTGCGGATGCCGTTGGGCGTCCCGTCGCGGGTGTGGCTGAGGATCGAGGCGATCACGTCGGCGAGGGGGCGCCCGCCGCAGTCGAGAGCGAGGGTCGCGCGGACCCCCGCCGCGGCGGCGAGGTCGGCGCAGGCGACGCAGAACCAGAGCGGCGCGTCGGAGGTGTCGCGGTCGGTGGCGTCGTTGCCGCGGATCATGTTGGGGAGGGTGCCGCGGTCCTCGAAACGGCCGAAGGCGCAGAGTACGGCGCGCGCCTCGGCCGTGCGCCCGGCGGCGATCAGGCCGCGCAGGACAATCAGCGTATCGCGCCCCCAGTCGAGGAACCACGGGTAGCCGGCGATCACCGCGAGGCCGTCGTCGCGCGTGACGAGAAAGGCGTCGAGCGCCGCCGCCAGCGCGTCGCGCACCGGGTCGGCCGCCGCCGCCGCGCGCCGCGGACGGCGGGGCACGGCGGGTGCGGAGAGGGCGTCGGGCGGGTCGGCGCGCTCCGCCGTGAGGCGGGCGGCGGCGCCGCCGGCGAGCGTCACGCCGAACCAGCCGGGCGAGAAGAGGTCGCCCTGCGGCGCAAGGCCGCGGTCGGCCTCTTCGGGATGCGCCACGCAGTAGCTCCACTCGGGGGCGGGGTTCCACGCGGCGCCGGGGAGGCGGATGGCGCACGTCTCGTCCGCTCCGGGCGTGAAGACGAAGCCGTCGCCAACGGCGCGGCAGGCGCGCGGCCAGGCGTGTTCCGGGCCGGTGAAGGCGCGGGTGGTCTCGTGGAACGAGCGCCACTCGATGTCGGGTCGGAGGACCACGGTAACGAGGTCGTCGTCGGGCAGCGTGTCGGTGCGGCGGTCGGGCTCGGCGTCGGCGGCCGCGCCGCGGACGATGGCGAGGGTGGCGCGGTTGCGGCCGCGCGCCAGCGCCAGGGTCAGCGTCAGCGGGGTCCAGCGTCCCATGCCGCAGGGGACGTGGAAATGCCAGACTGCCGCCGCGCCTCCGGGCGCGGTTTCGAAAGAACGGAGGCAGGTGGCGTCGATCGCGTGGGAGTAGCCGCAGTGGCGCAGCCAGGCGCGGCAGCGGGTGAAGAAGACACGGCGGTCGCAGGGGACGCGCGGGTCGGGATTGACCGCCAGCAATGCGTCGTACTGGCTGCGGATCTCGCCCCAGGCGGCGCGCGCCTGCGCCAGGGCGCCGCGGCCGTTGGTCAGCAGCGCGCAGAGGGCGGGGTCGCGCAGCGCCGCACCGCCCTCGAAGCGGGTCGCCACCGGGACCGCGCCGCCCGGCGCGAGGGCCAGCAGGCGGGCCTTGGCTCGGCGGACTCCCTCGGCGGCGAAGACGGTGATCTCCAGGTCGCACGGCCGGTGCGCCGTGGCGCGGCGGGTGTCGGGCGGCGGCAGCAGGGTGCCGTGCGCGCCGTCGGCGAAGGGGATGGAGTCCTCGGAGGCGAGTGTTTCGCCATCCGCACCCAGGCGGACGCGGAACGGCGCCGGCGCGCGCACGAAGAGGAGGTGTCCCGGCGGCACCGGCACGACGCGCCGGGCGTCGGCGGGGAAGTCCCAAGCCGTGAGGCGCGGGAACGCGGCGGCAGGATCGGAGGCGCCTGCCGCCGCCGGTTGCGCGGCGAACGTGAAGGGGTCGGCGACGAGGGCCGCGCCGAGGGCGTCGGGGTCGGCCGGGGCGGGGGACTGCCGCCACAGGGCGTCGGGGTCGAGCCATTTGAGCGCGCGCGCCGCCAGGCGGTTGCGCCGGTGGCGCGCGACTTCGGGCGGCGTGGCGGGCGGCGCGCGCAGGGACGCTTCGAGCGCGTCGAGGTCGGCGTCGTCGGTGGTGAGGCAGCGGAGCTGTCCCGGTTCGAGGTCGAAGGCGCGCACCGCGCCTGCGGCCGCGCCGAGGGCGAAGGCCTCGCCGGTGAGGAGGTCCCACACGTCGCCTGCCGCCGCGGATGGGAAGCGCTCCGCCGGCCAGAAGGCCGTCTGCGGGCGGTCGCAGTCGAGATTGGCCAGGACGAGGAGCGGCGCGGCGCCGCCGGGCGGCGCGCGCAGGATGGCGAGGACGTTGCCCGGGCCGGTTTGAACGAGGGTGACCGCCACGCCCGGACCGAAGGCGGGGTGGATGGCGAGGAGGGTGTTGAGACGGGCGACGGCCGCGACCTGGTTGTTGGCGGCGTCCCAGTTCAGCGACGGCGCGCCGTGGACGTCGATCTTCTCCACGGCGAACCACTCGACGCCGGCGGTGATGCCGAACGCCCCCTGGTGCGGGAGCATCGCCGCCAGCGCGGTGCGGAGGCGCGCCCGGCGTTCGCCGCGGGCGGCGAGACGGTCGTTGTCGTGGGTCTCGGCGAAATGGATCAGCGGACCGGTCCCGGCCGAGAGCGCGGCGGCGGCGGGGAAGTGGTGCTCGAAAGCGGCGCGGTCTTCGAGCTGGAACGACTCGGCATAGGCCCAGTCGAGGTTGGCGGCGGAGAGAAGTTCGTCGGTGGTCGCGAGCTTGCCGCCGAGCCCCTCGAGCAGGAAGACCGTCTCGGGAAAGGCGCCGCGGATGCGGGCGGTGATGTAGGCCCACGTCGCGGAGGGGATCATGTAGCCCGCGTCGCAGCGGAAGCCGTCGACCCCCTGGCGGCACCAGAAGAGGAAGACGTCGGCCATGAAGGCGCGCAGGTCGCGGTTGGCGTAGTCGAGCTCGACGAGGTCCTCCCAGGTGACGCCCCAGGCGCCGGGGGACCGGAACGAACCGTCGGCGTTGCGCCGGAACCAGTCGGGGTGGTGCGTCTGCAGCGTCGAGGCCCAGCCGGTGTGGTTGGCGGGGATGTCGAGGAAGAGGCGGGCGCCGCGGGCGTGGACGGCGTCGGCCAGCTCGCGGAACTGGTCGAGCGGGGTGGCGCGGGTGTCGAACGCGGCGAGGGCCGGGTCGACGTCGAGCAGGTCGCGCGCCGCGAAGGGCGAGCCGTAGAGTCCCATGCGGGCGAAGGTGGTGGGGACGGGGTGGACCGGCAGGAGCTGCAGGATGCGGAAGCGCATCGTGCCGAGAATCGTGTCGAGCCGCCCGATGAGGTCGCGGAAAGTGCCGGAGGGGGGGATGACGGTGTAGCCCTGCGCCAGCAGCGGCGCGGCGAGCTCGGCGTGGCGCGGCGTGTGCGGCGCGGCGTGGCGGGCGGCGCCGAACTGGCGCACGAAGGCGGTGTAGACGGTGTTGGCGCAGGCGGTGTGGGCCGGCGCGACCTTGATCGCGAGGTCTTCGCCTTCGGGCCATTCGGGGACGTCGCTCCCCTCGGGGAGGAAGCAGGCCTTGCCTGCGAATCCCCCCGTTTCATCAAGCGGAAGGTCGATCGCATAACGGCCGTGGCCGAGATCGCGCATGGGAAGATCGTGCCAGTCGCGCGCCAGCGGCGGCTCCCCGGCCTCGGTGGCGGCGATAAGCTCGCGCCGCCGCAGGTCGGCGCGGCCGAGGGTGGTGCGGAAGAGGGCGCGTCCGTGGCGGGCGCCGCCGAGATCGAGCGTGACGGTCAACCGTCCGCCCGCGATCAGCAGCAGGCGGCTTCCGGGCGTGGGATCTTGTACAAGCGGCATGGGCGGTCCTTGAGTGACGGGTCTCGCAGGCAGATACGGATGCCAGTGTACCGAGAAAGGGGGAGTGAGACAATTGAGGAGTTAGGCACTAGGGGAAGGCATCTTCTTCATCTTTGTCGCGAGCTTTGGTGTGAGCTTTTTCGACTGCGGCGGAAGCGCTCTTAACCGATACACTTCGTCGCCACACTTGATCGGATACTCTTAAACGACGCACTTACTCGAACGGAGTGTTTCGGCTAAGTGCATCCGGCTAAGTGTGCCGTTTGACAAAGGGCGTCGACATCCAACAATAGCTGTTGCTAGGGTCGGCTGCGGGTTGTACAATCCCGAACTGTGTGGTGCCGACGACGGTGCGTCGGCGCTCGAACACAAAACAAAAGGAGGGTATTCATGAAGAAGAGAGCAGCCTTCTGCTCGGCTTTGGTGGTCGTGGCGCTTTTCCTCTCGGGGTGCGCCAATCTCCCCGGCAAGGTCAACCTGACGCAGGTCGCGGCCGACGCCCAGGTCACGAATGTGACGACCGGCGACGGCACGTTCGCCGACTACAAGGCGACCGGATACCACACCAGCACGGAACTCGGCATCGCCGTCGGCATCCCCGGGTTGAAGTTCCTCGAACTCTATCCCCGGCAGGATGACACCGCGCAGATGACGCAGATCGCCAAGGACGCGAAAGCGGCCGGCGCCAACGCCGTCATCAACGCCAAGCCGCCCAAGGGGCTCTACACCGGCATTCCGTTCTTCTTCATCGGCGTCTACATCGACCAGGCCGCCGGAACGGGAATCGAGGCAAAATGACTGTCTAGAGAGCCTCTTGCAGAACCCCTCCTGGCATGGGCGTCCCGCCCATGGGACACGGGCAAGATGCCCGTGCCACGCCTGCACGAAAGGGGTTCTGCAAGAGCCACTGCAGCCTTCAGAGACTGCAAGACCGTAAGACTATAAGCGTGCAAGGCGTTGCGCGCCTTGCAGTCTTATTGTGTTTGCTACCCGCACCGGCTACTCGTGGCGCAGCGCCTCGATGGGATCGAGGGTCGCCGCCTTCCAGGCGGGGTAGGTGCCGAAGACCACGCCGGTGAAGATCGAGACGGCCAGCGAGACCCCCACGCTGGGGAGGGTGACGGCGGTGTTCATGCGGGCGAAGTGTTCGACCAGCCGGGCGATCGCCACGCCGAGGGAGAGCCCGATGCCGCCGCCGAGGCCGGTGAGGATCGTCGATTCGAGCAGAAACTGGAAGAGGATGTCGCGCTTGCGGGCGCCGAGCGCGCGGCGGGTGCCGATCTCGCGGGTCCGCTCGAAGATGTTGGCCAGCATGATGTTCATGATGCCGATGCCGCCGACCAGCAGCGAGATGGCGGCGATCGAGCCCATGACGATGCGGAAGACCCGCTGCGTCGCCTCCTCCTGCAGCAGCAGCTCGTAGGGTACCTGCACCTCGAAATCGCGGGTGTCGCGGGTGGTCTCGAGGTAGTTGCGCAGCCGCTTCACCGTGTCGGGGAGGGACTCGACCGAAAGCACCTTGATATAGAGGAAGTCATAGTCGACCCCGACCCGCTCGCGCAGCGAGCCCTCGACCGGCAGCATCGCGCCGAAGACGGCGTTGCCGGTGGCGAAGGGGATGTAGACGAGGTTGTCGAGGTCGTACTGGCCCGCCAGCTTGGCGCCGCGCGGGTTGCGCAGGATGCCGACCACCTTGAAGGTGCCGCCTCCGGCGCTCAGGGTCTGCCCCAGCGGGTCGCGGATGCCGAACAGGGTGCGCGCGGCGTCGCCGCCGACGACGCAGACCGGGTTGCGGCGGAGTTCGTCGACGTCGGTGAGCCAGCGGCCGCGGGGGTCGCTCTGCTCGCTGAAGGTCATGCCGAGGAATTCGGGGGTGGTGGCCATCATGCGGACGGCGGTGCGGCGGCCGGCGGCGAAGAGGCGCTGCTGCATGTCGCGGACGGGCACGATCTGGCGGATGTTCTCGAACGTCGCGAGGAGGTGCGCCACGTCCTTGGCTTTGAGGCCGTAGAGGGCCACGCTGCTCTGGTTGGCGTTGTTCTGCGACTCGCCCTCCTGGGTCGGCTTGACCGAGCGGACCACGATGTTGTCGATGCCCATGGCGCGGATGCGGGCGATCGACTCGCGCCGCCCCCCTTCGCTGATCGCCATCATGGCGACCACCGCGCCGACGCCGAGCACCACCCCCAGCGCCGCCAGGATCGAGCGGAAGACGTGGCAGGAGAGGTTGAGCAGCGTCCCTTGCAGCATTCTGATGAAATTCAGCACTCGTGACTGTCCCTTTTTTGCCCACGAAACACACGAAACACACGAAAATTCACAAAATGATCCGGTTGATTTGGGCTTTTGGAAAATGTCCGAAATTAACCAGCAACCCCAAACGGAGCCGGGTGGCGTTCAGATAGTTCAGAACTTGCGCCTGATGCTCCGGCACCGTTTCTCTTGTAGCTTTGAGTTCGACGAGAATCTTATCAAAGCAGACTAAATCGGGTTTATAGCGTTGCTTAAGCGGTTTGTCCCGGTACTGAAGCGTGAGTTCCTTCTGTGCGATAAAGGGGATGTTTCGGTCCGCCAGTTCAAGTTCCATACATTCTTGATATACGGTTTCCAAGAAGCCACAGCCCATCTCCCGGTAGACGGCAAAAACAGCCCCTTGTATGGCATACACCTCTTTCTCATACAGTAGTTTCGTCGTCCCCATCTTCACCTCCATCTTCATTCCCTTTCGTGTTTTTCGTGTGTTTCGTGGGAAAATCATCGGCGTGTACGGCCGGCGGGGCGGTCCTCGATGATGGCGCCGTCGTGCAGGCGGATCACCCGGTCGACGATCTGCTCGTAGGCCGGGTTATGGGTGACCATCATCACGGTGCGGCCGCTGCCGACCAGGTCGGTCAGAATGCGCATCACTTCGTCGCCCGTCTTCTCGTCGAGGTTGCCGGTCGGTTCGTCGGCCAGGAT
>CAYVKQ010000112.1:265-8967 GCA_964451945.1 uncultured Lentisphaerales bacterium | reverse complement strand
TCCACGGCACGGTGCGCGACGAGCAGGGGCGCAAGATGTCGAAGTCGCTCGGCAATTCGATCGACCCGCTCGCGGTGATCGACGCCACCAGCGCCGACGCCCTCCGCTTCTCGCTGATGATGATCACGGCGACCGGCCAGGATGTCTATGTCAACATGGACAAATTCGAGATCGGCCGCAATTTCGGCACCAAGATCTGGAACGCCGCCCGCTTCATGAACCTGCACATGGAGAAGGCGCCGCTCGACTGGCGCGCGCTGGCCGCCGAGGAGACGCCGGCGCTCGATCCCGCGCGGCTCACCGACGACGACCGCCACCTGCTGGCGGTGTGCGACGCCACGGCCGCCGCGCTCGACGCCCATCTGGAGGGCTTCCGCCTGCAGGACGGCGCGCGGCTGATCTACGACTTCCTCTGGACCGGCCTCTGCGACTGGTACCTCGAAACAGTCAAGAACGACCTCTACGGCGAGGAAGCCGCCCGCCGCGGGACGGTGCTGCGGGTGCTGACGCACGTCTTCTCCAAGGGGCTGCGCATGCTCCACCCCTACATGCCGTTCATCACCGAGGAACTGTGGCACCAGATGGGCTACGCCGCGGAGGGCGAAACGATCCTGCGCGCCCCCTTCCCGCGTCCGCTCGCCGCGGCTGCGGCGGCCCGCTTCGGACTCTGCGACGAGGTGACCGCGTTTGTCGAGGCGCGCCGCGAGCTGGTCACCGCCGGCCGCGCGCTGCGGGCCGACTACGGCATCCCCCCGGCGAAGCAGGTCCGCTTCATCGTGCACGCGGTCGACGCCGCGACGGCCGAGCGGCTCGCCGCCGCCCGCGAGCCGCTGCTGGCGCTGCTCAAGGCCGACGCGATCGACATTGCCGCGGCGACCGAGGCGCTGCCCATGCCCGGATCGCTGGTCAAACTGGGAACGATCTACCTGCCGCTCGAAGGGCTGGTCGACATCCCGGCCGAGCTCAAGCGCCTCGGCGGCGAGCTGGCGAAGGCGCGCGGCTTCCTCAAGGGCGTGGAGGCAAAACTCGCCAACGAAGCGTTCGTCGCCAAGGCCCCGGCGGCGGTGATCGAGCAGCAGCGGACCAAGCGGACCGAGCTGGGCGAGACCATCGCCCGCCTCGAACGCCTCGTCGCGACGCTGCAAAAAGGGGTATGAATGGAAAAACAGACACGCAACACGTTTGTGCTGGCGCTGGCCTACCTGGCTGTGGCGCTGGCGGGCATGGTTGGCGGCCGCCTGCTCCCGGGCCTGACGCCCCTGCGCAGCGGATTGAACGGCCTGCAGGTCGCCGGGATCGTCGCCATCGTGCTGGGCGGCTGCGCGTTCTTCTCGCTGGCGACACAACTGCTCTTCGCGCACCGCAAGCGCCCGGTGGTCGAGGGGCTGATGCTGGCGCGCCTCTACTGGCTCGTGGCCGCGCTCGTCGCCATCGGCACCGTGGCCTACGGGTTCGGCGTGCTCGGCTCCTTCGGCACGGCCTTCAGCATGTTCGGCGGCATGCTGCTGGGCTGGTCGCTGCAGGCGCCCGTGAGCGGCTTCGCCGCCTGGGTGCTCGTCTCGCTCAAGCGCCCCTTCCGCCCGGGCGACCGGGTCCAGTTCCCCACCCTGGCGCTGACCGGCGACATCATGGAGATCGGCCCGATGTACACGGTGCTCAACCAGGTCGGGGGCTCGATCGCCAGCGAGGAGGCCGTCGGCCGCCACATCCTCGTGCCCAACGCCATGCTCTTCGGACAGGTGGTCATCAACTATACCGCCACGCAGGAGGCCTCGTTCATGCTCGACGAGGTGGTCGTGCGCATCACCTACGACTCCGACTGGCGCGCCGCCGAGAAGATCCTGCTCGACGTGGCGCAGGAGGTGACGGCGGAGGTGATCGCCCTCACGCGCGAGCAGCCCTACATCCGGGCCGACCTCTACGACTACGGGGTCTACCTGCGCCTGCGCTACCGCACGCGGGTCAAGGACCGCGCCGAGACCAGCTACCTGATCAACAAGCGCGTCTTCGAGGAGATCCAGCGCACGCCGACGGTCGACTTGGCGATCCCCTACATCTACTCCTACCGCGCGGGACACGACCGGCGCACCGATGAGGCGCGCCGGGGAGCCCAGGACGCCGGCGTGCGGCAGATCGAGATCGCGCACATCCGCACAGGGCCGGTGGCGCCGGATCCGCAGGATGTCGAGCAGTTGTCGCGGAGCATCGCCGCCGAGGGTCTGCTGCAGCCGATCGTCGTCGCGCCGCGCGGCGCCAGCGGCGAATACGACGTGCTGGCGGGCCAGTTGCGCCTCGAGGCATGCCGCCGCCTGGGCTGGACGGAGGTTCCGGCGCTGATCCACCGCGCCGCCAAACCGGGAGTGGAGGGAGCCGCCACGGCGCGCACCGCCCCCTCCAACCCGTAGGTCCGCCGCACCGCGATCCCTCAGGCGGTATAGGCGGCCATCACCTTCCGCACCGCCCTGGCCATCGCCTTCATCAGCGGCTTGTTCGTCAGCAGCCAGGTGTGGAAGAGGTTCAGCGAACGGTTGCGGCAGGTATCCTCGACGACCGCTGAACTGTGGATGCGGTAGTCCGCCTTGCCGACGTTCCACAGCATGTGGCTGTAGACGGGGCCGTAGCCGCCGATGCCGCAGGGCATCCCTTCCGCCGCGAGCGCCGCCCGCACCTCTTTGATCGTGACGCCCGCCTTCAGCTTGGCGGGATCGAGCAACAGCACGAAATTGTAGTAGCCCTGCACATCCGCCCTGCGGCCGCGCGCCTGCACGGTGATCCCGGGAACGTCGCGGATCATCTCGGCGAACGCGAGGGCGTTGCGGTCGCGCCGCGCCGTCTCGGCGGGTAGCCGCTTGAGCGCCTCGGAGAGGATGATCGCGGTGAACTCCAGCCCGCGGTAGTTGTGGCAGACCAGGCCGGCGGCGGGGCCGCTCGCGGCCTGTCCCTGCCGCTGCCCGCCGCCATAGCCGATATGCTTGATGCGGTAGAGCTTGTCGGCAAGGCCGGCGTCGTTCGTCAGGCAGATGCCGCCCTCGCCGGAAGCGAGCGTCTTGGACTGCTGGAAGCTGAACGAGCCCACATGGCCGATCGAACCGACGCCCCTCCCCCGCCACACGCCGCCGTGCGCGTGGGCGCAGTCTTCGACCACCGGGATGCCGGTCTCGCGCGACAGCTTCATGATCCGGTCCATGTCGGCCATCGAGCCGAACAGGTGAACCGGGATGATCGCCCGGGTCTTGCGCGTGAGCGCGCGCCGCACCTGCTCGGGATCGAGGCAGAGGGTGTCGGGTTCGACATCGACGAACACCGGCTTGGCGCCAAGATAGACCGCGGCCATCGCGGTGGCCAGCCAGGTGTTGCCCGGAACGATCACCTCGTCGCCCGCCTTCACCCCGAGGGCATGGAGGGCGCTCTCGATCGTGACCGTGCCGTTGACCATGAAGATGCCGTGCCGGGCGCCGCAGAACGCAGCAAATTCCTTGTTAAAGGCCTGCTCGCACGGGCCGTTGAACGACCACGCGCGGCTGAGGTAGGCCCTCTTCAGCCGTTCCGCCGTCGCTGGATAAACAATCGGCCAGGGCCTCACCGCCTTCGCCGCCGCCTCCGGGACCGCTTTCGCACCGCCGTCAATCGCCAGTTTTTCCGCTTTCATCCGACGCCCCTTTCCAAGACTTTACAATCCTTGCTTGAACCGAGGACAAGTTTACGCTATATTGCCAGTAATTCAATACATCAAATTTGCCAATGGTTTATCGATGTTGCGCGTCAAGGGCGCAGACGAAATGAAAAGAGCGTTCCAGCCAAACACCTATCTTGAGGCGCTGGCCTCGCCGCAGTCCTGGCGTTTCGTCTGCTCCGCGCTGCCGATCGAGGAGCGCCCGGTGCGCGATCCCGCCTATGCACGCTGGGCGAAAAGCCACCTCGACCGCCACAGCCACCGCGAGATTCTCTTCTGCCTCGCGGGCGAGACGTTCGAGCACTTCGCCGGCCGCGACTACCGTTGCCGCCCCGGCTCGGTGTTCCTCTTCGACGCCGGCGACATCCACGCCCAGGGCTATCCGCAGGACGGCCGTTCCTTCGTCCACCTGTGGATCATGGTGCTGGCGGACGACGTCATCGCCACTGTCTACTCGCAAACCGGCCGCCAACCCGTCGAGTTGCGCCGCGCCCCTCTGGTGCTCGCCAAGGCCGAGCGCGACCTGCTCGACCGCTGCTGGCGGATGGTGAAGCATCCGCCCGGATGGATGCCGGGCGCGCTCCGCCGCACCACGCTGTTCTCGGCGGTCTTCGCCATTGTCCTGCGGGCGGTCGACAACTGGATCGCGCCGCCCGCGGCCGACAACGCCGCGCAGCGGCGGCAGGCGGTGGTCGCGGCGATCCAGCGCCACATCGAGACGCACCTGGCGGAGGACGAGGACCTCGACGCCTTGGCGCGCGTCTCGGGCTACAGCAAATTCCACTTCGCGCGCATGTTCAAGGCATGCACCGGACAGACGGTGCACGGCTATGTCGACGGCTGCCGCCGGACCCAGGCCGAAGCGCTCCTGAGGCAGGGGCTCCGCTGCAAGGAGGTCGCGGTGGCGATCGGCTTCGCCTCCCCCGCCGCCTTTTCCAACTGGCGGCGGCGCCAGGCAGGAAAAAGCACCTTTGGCTGAAGCCCTCCGGTGTTTACTTCGCAGCGGCGGGTTGCTACACTGCCGGCATGTTTGATCTCCAAGCCTATCTCACGGAACGGCAGGAGGCCGTCGAACGCCGGCTGCGCGACTGGCTGCCGCCCGCCGACCGGAGGCCGGCCGTCCTCTCGCAGGCAATGCGCCACGCGGTGCTCGGCGGCGGCAAGCGGCTGCGGCCGATCCTCTGCCTCGCCGCCGCCGAGGCGGCCGGAGGCGACGCCGACGCCGCCTGGCACCCGGCGCTCGCGGTGGAGCTGCTCCATACCTACACGCTGGTCCACGACGACCTCCCGTGCATGGACAACGACATCCTCCGCCGCGGCCAACCGACGGTCTGGGCGAAATACGGCGAGGCCAACGGCGTGCTCGCCGGCGACGCGCTGCAGACCCTCGCCTTCGCCCTCCTCGCCCGCATGCCGGCCGCCGACCCCGCGATCCCAGCCCGGCTGAGCCGCGAGCTGGCCGACGCCGCCGGCGCCGACGGCATCATCGGCGGCCAGATCGAGGACCTCGCCTGCGGCGGCCGCGCCGATGCCGATACCATCGCCTATGTCCACCAGCACAAGACTGCCGACCTCTTCCGCGCGGCGACCCGCATGGGCGCGGTCGCCGTCCGCGCCGACACGGCGACGGTCGACCGCCTCGGGGACTTCGGGTCGCACCTGGGCGTCGCCTTCCAGATCATCGACGACATCCTCGACGCGCCCGGAGGCGTTCCCGCCAAACCCGACGAACTCTCCTGCCTGCACACGCTGAGCGTCGCCGCGGCGCGCGCCCAGGCCGCCGACCGCACGGCGCGCGCCTGCGCCGCCCTCGCCGGCCTGCCCGGCCCCGCCGAGCCGCTGCACGCCCTCGCGCGGCGGATGCTCCAACGCCTCCAATAACCCCCTACCCCACGGCACCTATGCGACCGATCCGCATCGAACTCCCTGGACAGCCCGACACCGAGGTCGAACCCGGCACGCCGGTCGGCGCCGTCCTCCCCGCCATCGCCGACAACGGCCTCCCCATCGTCGGCGCCCTGGTCAACAACGACGCCGTCTCGCTCGGCTTCCCGCTGGCCGCCCACGCCGCGGTCACGCCGCTGACCGCCGCCGATCCTCACGGCTGGCGGATCATCCGCTGGTCGCTCAGCTTTCTCCTCGGCAAGGCGATCCACACTGTCTTCCCTGGACTCTCCTACCGCGTGCGGCACTCGATGTCGAACGGCCTCTTCTGCACCGTCGCCTGGCCCGAAGATGCCGATGCCGCCGTCCACGTCGCCCGCGTCAAGGCCGAAATGGAGCGGCTGATCGACGCCGACACCCCGATCGAGTACGACATTGTTTCCTACGCCGACGCGCTGCGACTCTTCGAATCGTCGCAGCAGCACGACAAGCGCGCCCTCTTCGACCACCGCAACCCCCCCTATGTGCCGGTTATCCGCTGCGGCCTTTTCTTCGACATGGCCCAGGAGCCGATCGTCCACCGCGCCGGCCTGCTGCGCCCCTTCGACCTGATCCCCTACGAAAACGGCATGGTGCTGCGGCTGCCGCTGCGTTCGCAGCCGCGCGAACTGGGCGAGTGGGCGCCGAACCCCAAGCTCTTCGCCGTCTATCAGGAGCACATCGCCTGGGGGCGCATCCTCGGTGTCACCTCCGTCGGCCGGCTGAACCGGCTGATCCGCGACGGCGGCGCCGACGAGTTCATCCAGACCGCCGAGGCGCTGCACGAGAAGAAACTGGCGCAGATCGCGGCGGCGGTCGCCGCGCGCGCCCCCGCCGCGCGGCTGGTCCTGGTCGCCGGCCCCTCGGCCGCCGGCAAGACCACCTTCTCCAAGCGCCTCTGCACCCACCTGCGGGTGAACGGACTCCAGCCGCTGCTGATCTCCACCGACGACTACTTCGTGGGCGACGAGCGGAACCCGCGCGACGCGGCCGGCAACCTCGACTACGAGCATATCGAATCCATGGACCTGCCGCGTTTGAACGCCGACGTCGCCGGTCTGCTGGAAGGACGCGCGGTGCGGTGGCGCGCCTTCGACTTCAAAGCCAGGCAGGGATATGACCGCGACGAGGAGGTCCGCCTGGCCGACAACGGCATCCTCGTCATGGAGGGGATCCACTGCCTCAACCCGCGGCTCACCGCCGACATCGACCCCGCCTGCGCCTTCCTCGTCTACGTCAGCGCGCTGACGCAGCTCGGCATCGACCGCAACTGCCGCATCGCGACCACCGACAACCGGCTGCTGCGGCGGATGGTGCGCGACAGCGCCCACCGCGGGCACTCGCCGCTGGCGACGCTGCGGCGCTGGCCATCGGTCTGCCGCGGCGAGGGGCGCTGGATCTTCCCCTTCCAGAACCGGGCCGACGCGATCTTCAATTCGGCGCTCGACTACGAACTGGCGGTGCTCAAACCCCTGGCCGTGCCGCTGCTGAACCAGATCAAGCCGACCGACGCCGAATACGCCGAGGCACGCCGCCTCTCGGGGTTCCTGTCGAATTTCGTCGACCTGCCGCAGGCGGCGGTCCCCGGCGACTCGATCCTGCGCGAATACATCGGCGGCTCGCAGCTGAAGTACTGAGCGTCATGCGCCCTTGTTTCCGCCGCCGTTTGCGGGTATTATGAAGGGCGATCTAAACGAAGCCGCCGCACATGGAGTCCGACGTGAGCCCAAACATTCCTCCCAAGCAGACCGTGACCGGCGCGCCGGCTGCCGCCGACCCCGCCTTCGGCAAACCGTTTGCGGAACCGGCCGAAGAAGCGGGCGCGCTGGTCTCGATCCACAACGCCGCGCTGCACGCCAATCCCGACTCGTTCCCCGTGCTCAAGGCGTTCCAGGACTATCTGGAGACCGAGCGCAAGCGCGCCCGCCAACGGCTCGTCCTGCTCTCAGCCTTTTTCGCGATCCTCCTGGTCGCGGTGATGCTCGCCCTGATCGGCATCGGTGTCTATCTCTTCGGCAACATGTCGCAGACGCAGAACCAGCTTCTGACGGCGGTGCTCGAACAACGCGCCACGCCAGCGGCTCCCGCCCCGGTGGAGCCGGCGCGTCCGGCGCTCGATCCCGATGCCCTCGCCCGGACGATCGAGGAGCGCGTGGCGGCTGCGCTCGCCGCCGCCGCGCCAAGACCCGCCGCACCGGCGCCTCTTCCCGACGCGACCGCCGCCGAGCTGAGCGAAATCAAGGCGGCGCTGGCGGCGTTGCAGCGCGAAAACGAAGCGCTCAAGGCGCAGCCCAAGATTCCCCCCACGGTCGGCCCGATCATTCCCCGCGCCGCAGTCGCCCACCTGCTCGACCCGCCCGCCGCCCAACCCGCCGCGCCGCCAAAACCGGCCACACCGGCGCCCGCAGCGACACCGCCGCCCCCTCCGCTCCCCGAGACGGCGCGTACGGCGACGCCGGCAACGCCGCTTGCGGCCGCCGCGCCCGCCGCACCGGCGACCGCCGCCGGCGCTGCACCGGCCAGAAAACCGCTGGAGCAGCCGCCGGCGGCCGTTGCCGACGGCTACCGCGCCCAGGCCGGACGCATGACTCTCGACATCCCCTCAAAAGATCCCGACACCGTCATCCCCTGGCGCATCGTCCTGCCGCCGCGCTGACGCGCCTCCGGCCAGAGAGGAACAAGTCCCTTTTCATTGCTGTCGCCAACCTGCATCGGCGGCCCGGTTCCCGGAAGGATAGGATCCAACATGAAATCCTACGAAATCGTCACCTACGGCAACGACATCCTGCGCAAGTCGGCCCGGGCCGTGCCGGCCGTGACAGACGAGATCCGCACGCTGGCTGACGAAATGATCGCGACCATGCGCGCCGCGCGCGGCGTGGGACTCGCCTCCGAACAGATCGGCCGCGATGAGGCGGTCTGCGTGATCGACGTGCCGGCGGACGCCGAAAAACCGGAATGCCGCGCCTTCAACGCCGCGATTCCCATGCCGCTGGTGCTGATCAATCCGGAGGTCCTGGCGACGGAAGAAACCCAGCGGGGCGAGGAAGGGTGCCTCAGCTTCCCCGACATCAGCGCCACGGTCACCCGCGCCAACCAGGTGACC
>CAYVKQ010000112.1:0-255 GCA_964451945.1 uncultured Lentisphaerales bacterium | reverse complement strand
CGTCGCCTTCGACGGGCGCGACGGGGCGCGGCAGACGATCACCGTACAGGGGCTCCTGGCGCGCGCCGTGCAGCACGAGACCGACCACCTCAAGGGGATTCTGCTGGTCGACCGCATGTCGCAGGTGCAGAAGATGGCCGTTGCAGGCAAACTGCGCCGCATCAGGAAAGAGGCCGGCGGGAAGTAGCCTCGCGGATATCATCCCACTTCCGGCGGCGGCTGTTTCGGCGACGGTTGCGGCGGCGGCACTTTTCG
>CAYVKQ010000111.1:0-9000 GCA_964451945.1 uncultured Lentisphaerales bacterium | reverse complement strand
GGGGCGGGAGCGGGGAGCGGATGCAGGGAGAGCCCGAGAAGTCGGCACTCTCAAGAATCGTGCACGAACCGACCCAAACCATATTCTTTGAATTCTTTCGTGGGGCGGGGAAAATGTCAACCCTCTTTTCACGTTTTGTCCGTGTGCGCGATGCTTGCCTTCCAGCAGGCTTGGCGCCTATAATCCCTGGCAACGGATGGAGAGAAGCGGAACACACCGCGCGAATCCGTTGTTTCGGCTGCGGTACGGCGATGGCAGCATGAGGAAAGGGAGTGCACATGACGATTCAATTCTTTGGCGCGGCCCAGACGACCACCGGTTCGATGCACCTGGTCGAGGCCAACGGACTGAAAATCCTGCTCGACTGCGGTCTCTACCAGGGGCGGCGCAAAGAGGCGTTCGAGCGCAACCGCACCCTGCCGTTCGATCCGGCGCAGCTCGACACTGTCGTGCTGTCGCACGCCCACATCGACCACAGCGGCAACCTGCCGACGCTGGCGCGGCGCGGGTTCCGCGGCAAGGTGATCTGCACACCTGCCACGCGCGACCTGTGCGACGTGATGCTGCGCGACTCGGCCCATCTGCAGGAGCAGGACGTCTACTATGTGAACAAGAAACGGGCGGCGCAGGGGAAAAATCTCTTCGAGCCGCTCTACCTGCCAGTGCACGTCGACCAGATCATGGCCCGTTTCCAGCCTGAGCCCTTGAAGCGGCTGGTCGATCTGGGCAAGGGCGTGCATGTGCTGCTGCACAACGCCGGCCACATCCTTGGATCGGCCATCGTGCAGATCGATGTCACGGAGGCGGACGGGCGGACGCGCCGTCTCGTCTTCACCGGCGATCTGGGACAGCCGGAGCAGCCGATCCTCCGTCCGTACGACACCGTCGCCGACGTCGACGCACTGGTGATCGAAAGCACGTACGCCGACCGCGACCATCCGCCCAAGGCCGATGTCGTCGGACGCCTCAAATCGTATATCGAGGAGATCCACCAGCAGCGGGCTCGCTTGGTGATTCCCGCGTTCAGCGTCGGCCGCACGCAGAACATCCTGTTCTACCTGAACGAACTGGTCGAGAACCACCGCATCCCGCGGACGCCGGTCTTTGTGGACAGCCCGCTTTCGCTCAAGGCGACGAAGATCTACGCTGCGCACCGCGAGTGCTACGGCGAGGCGGCGTCGGCGCGGCTGCGCGCGGGCGACGACCCGCTGCGCTTCCCGGGGCTGACGTTTGTGCAGTCGGCCGACGAATCGAAGGCGCTCAACGCGCGGCCGGGGCCGATGGTGATCATCTCGGCCTCCGGCATGTGCGAGGGCGGCCGCATCCTGCACCATCTGAAGAACACGGTGGGCGATCCGCGGAACATCATCCTGATCGTGGGGTTCCAGGCGGAGCACACGCTGGGCCGCCGCATCGTCGAATACCAGTCGCCGTTGCGGATTTTCGGCGAGGAATACGAACTGAACGCCCGCGTGCAGACGATCAACGCCCTCTCGGCGCATGCCGACCGCGGCGCGCTGATGGCGTGGGTCGACACAATCCAGCCGCGCGTGAAGAAGGCCTTCGCCGTGCATGGCGACGGGCCGCAGGTCGCGGCGATGGGCGAGCTGTTGCGCGCCCATGGCGTCGCCGACGTCGCGGTTCCCGCGCCTGGCCAGCGGTTCACGATCTAGCCGACCGGCGTAATCACCGGCCGGTCGTCGGCGTCGTAGCGGATGATGCGGTTGGGGACCTTCAGCAGGCCGACGGTCTGTCCCGGGTAGACGACGTAGTTCATCTGCATGTCCTCGCCCCAGGCGATTCCGCCAATGTTGAACACCAGGCAGTCCTTCGGCGCGCGAACCTCGTAGACCGGCTTGAGCGTCTCCAGCGAGAGCACGCGCAGCACGCGCTCGCCCTTGCGGACCCAGTCGCCCTTCACGCGGTCGGGCACCAGCAGCCCCTCGCCGGGCGTTTTGAGGTCGATCTCCTCGTGCTCCGGATCGAACTCGTACTGCTGCTCCGGATGGACCACCTTCACATCCAGCATGCCCTTGATGGCCAGGCAGTTAAGAATCCCCTGCGCGCCGTGGTTGACCATGGAGACATCGAGCTGGTTCTGCGGCGAGAGCTCGCACTCTACGAGGTCCGCGCCGACGCGCACGGCGGCGTTTCCGAGGCAGGCGCCATCGGGACTGATCGAGCGGTAGACCATGTGCCAGGGGAGGCCGAAGCCGCGGGCCAGGGCGGCGTCGTGGCTCCAGACGAGCGAGAGGCTGTGCCCCGACCATCCGTGCATGTCCATGGCGAAGTCGGCGTGCCTCAGGTAGGCGTCGAAAAACACCCGCCCGATTTCCTCTGCATAGGTGCCGCGGCAGGAAGGGCGTTCCGGCGGAAGCGTCCGGTTGATGTTCATGCACTGCTTGATGCCGGTCGGACGGAAGCGGGTTTGCTCGATCGGGTAGTCCTGCTGGTGGATGCGCGTGCCGACGGGGTTCATCACCGGCGCGAACACCACCGTGCCCCTGAGTTTCTTCACGTCGATGCGGCGCCACGCCTGCTCGATGCAGGCGATGCCGTGGAGCTCGCGTCCATGCACGTTGGCCGAGATGACGGCTACCGGGCCGGGCGCTTTACCCCGCGCCGTCAGGATCGGCAGCGCCACCTTGACGCCCTGTGCGTAGCGGCGTGTCTCCAGCACTGTCGTGTGCTTGCCCGTTTTGATTTGCGAAAGGATTTTGTCTGCCATGGGAGGACCTCCGCCGCGGTTACTTCGCGGCTGTTTTTGGGATTTCAGTGATGGAAGCCGCGCCGTCGGCCGCGTAGCGGATGATGCGGGCGGGCACTTTGAGCAGGCCGGTGACCTGCCCCGGGTAGCGGGTCTGCTCGACCGGGTAGTCCTGGATGTGGACGCGCGCCCCGACCGGGTTCATTACCGGCAGGAAGACCACCGTGCCCCTGAGCTTCTTCACATCGATGCGGCTCCACGCGCGCTCGATGGAGGCGATGCCCTGCAGTTCCCGTCCGTGCTGGTTTGCCGTGACGACGGCCAGAGGCCCGGGTCTGGCGCCCTTGGCCGTCAGCACCGGCAGCGCCACTTTGACTCCCTGCGCGTACTGCCGCGTCTCCAGCACCGTGCGGAATTTGCCGACCTTGATCTGCGCCATCGGTCTGCCAGCCATCGCCACACCCCTTTGTTACCTTCGCGGTTCAACGTTTCGGCTGCGTGTTCACGACTCCTTGCCGGGCGACAATCGTCCGTCAAAAAAATGCATTGTGGCACGAACGGCGCGGGGCATCAAGAAGGAAGCGCGTCACAATCTGCTCGCTTTTCCCCGGCGGTTGGACGACGATGGTCGGCACACACGGGGAGCAAGGGCTCTCCGCGGAATCGTAAGGAACCCTGCAGGAGAACCATGGCATGAAGAAAATGAATGTGGGCTACATCGGCTGGCTGTCGCACGACGACACGGAGTTCTCGAAGGCCTACGCGATCTGCAATCTGCAGCGCAACATCGTGGACGACTACCTCGCAAAATACCCCGAAGTCAAAGTCTTCGACGATTGGCGCGACATGGCCGACGACCCCCGGATCGACGTGGTCATCGTCTCCACGCCCAACACGCTGCACTGTCCCATGGCCGAGCTCCTCCTCGCCAAGGGCAAGCACGTCTTCTGCGAAAAACCCATGGGGCTGAACAAGGACGAGCTCGACCGGATGCTCCTGGCCGAGCGCAAGAGCGGGAAGAAGCTGGCGATCGATTTCGAGCTGCGGCTGGCCGACGACGGCATCCGCTTCCAGGAGATCATCCGGTCGGGCGAACTGGGCGAGATCAAGGGCGCCGAGTTTACCCATCACCGCGGCGGCTGGCTCAACGAGGGCAACTGCATCTGGCGCCTGGACCCGAAAACCAGCGGCGGACTCTTCTTCATGGAACCGTGCCACGAAGTTGACATCTTCCGGATGCTCCTGGGCGAAATCACCCATGCGCAGAGTTTCAAGTTCCCCAACACCCTGCCGCAGTACGAGCCCGAAATGCCGGACAATGTCACCTCGCATTTCTTCTTCGCCAATGGCGCGCATGGAATCATTTCCACCTCTCATGCGCTGAGCGTCAGCAAGGCCAAGGCCGAGGACTACCCAGATCAGGGCCACGACATGGTCTACGTCTTCTACGGGACGAAGGGCGCGATGCGCTTTGACTGCATCAACGGCCACCTGCTGGTGACCAAGCAGGAGCCCTATCCCGCCGGGCGCAAGGGCGTGCAGATCGTCTTCGACCGGATCGAGAAGCTGCACGAAGTGACCAAGGGCCACTCCTCCATCGAGACCAACCGCCAGGGTTTCATCAAGGCCTGCGCCGAGGGCCGCGACCACCAGCAGACGGCCGAGGACGCCTGGCGCACCCACCGGGTCTGCCTCGCCGCCGAGAAGTCGGCGCTGAACGGTTTCCGCAAGGTCAAAGTCGACTACAGCCTGTAGGAGCCGGCACCCGCCCGGCCGCCCGCGCGTTTCAGGCGGATGAAAGGAGATGGGATGAACGTCGGACTTTGCGGCTATGGCGGCATGGGCAGGCACCATGCCTCTCTCTTCGGCAAACACGCGGACGTGCACCTTGCCGCCGTGGCGGACGCCGAGCCGGAACTTCGCCGGCAGGCCGCCGAGACCCACGGGGTGAAGACCTGGTCCTCCGGTGAGGAGATGATCGCCGCCGGCGGGCTGGACGTGGTGTTTGTCTGTGCGCCGACCTACCTTCACTGCGAGCTCTCCATCCGGGCCATGGAGGCCGGGTGCGACGTCTTCTGCGAAAAGCCGATGGCGCTCGATTCGGCGCAGTGCCGGAAAATGAACACCGCCGCGGAGCGTCTAAACCGGCGGCTGATGATCGGCCAGGTGCTGCGCTTCTGGCCCGAATACGTCTTTCTGAAGGAGGCCATCGACTCCAGGCGCTTCGGCGCGCTGCGGTCGTTGACGCTCCGGCGCATCGGCGGCGTTTCGGTCGGTTGGCAGCGGTGGTTTCTGGACGAGCGCCGCGGCGGAATGCAGATTTTCGACCGGCACATCCACGACACCGATGCGGTGCAGTGGATGCTGGGGCTTCCCGAGTCGGTGTCGGGCTTCGGCTACACCCGCGACGCCGGAACCGAGGGCGGCATCAACCACAGCGTCACCCGCTATGCCTATCCCGGGAACCTGCTCGTCTGCGCCGAGGGGAGCGCCGACCTGCCGAAGCGCTATCCCTTCACCTCGGCCTACCTCGCCATGTTCGAGACAGCCGCCGTCGAGTACTCCAGCCGGTACGCCCCCACCCTGAGCGTCTACACCGACGACGCGGTCGAGCATCCCGTGCTGCCGGAGCCGATGGCCGATATCGCCTCGGGCCTCAACATCGCCGCCGCCGGCCCCTATTACCGCGAGCAGATCTACTTCTTCGACTGCCTCCGCCGCGGTGTCAAACCGATGGCCGTGGCTCCCGCCAGCGCCGCCGAGACCGTCCGCATCGTCCGGGCGGAAATCAAGAGCGTCCGCACCGGCAGACCGGTGAAGCTGCCCCGCGTCCGGGGTTGAGCCGCGCTCCCTCGATGTCGTAGACGCGGACATAGTCGACGATGAATTCGTCGCCGGCCTCGGCGGCGGCCCCGAGCTCGGGAACCCCCTTGCCGGTCATGCGGTTGTCGCGGTACCCCTTCGCCTCGGTCGTCAGCAGGAGAAACTGCGGGATGTGGGAAACATCCTGACCGTTCCTGCCGCGGAAGCGTCCGTCGACGTAGACGGCATAGCCGTCCGGCTCCCAGAGGAGTCCGAATGTGTGGAAGCTGGACTTCCCGAGGCGGATCATCGACAGTGCCTCGTCCAGACACGCCGGCACACGGAACGTCTTGTAGTCCGCCCCGTAGCCGTTGTAGTGGAAGCACGCCGGCAGGACCTCGCCGGGATCGAACGACTCCATGATGTCGTGCTCGATGCCGCTGATGGCCGGATCGAGCGTGGTTCCTTGCGCCTCGCTCTGCATCCAGAATGCGGACCACCAGCCCGGAAACTGCTGCAGGCGGCATCGGCACTCGAAATAACCGTATTTCTTCCTGAACTTCGCCGGCTGGCGTTTGGGAATCCACCAGAAACCGTTCGGATTGTCGATGGCGGGCACGTCCCACATGAGTTCGCCAGTCTGCAACTGGGGCGAGACGAACTGTCCGTCAGGCAGTTTCCGGAGCCGGAGATGGACCTTGCCGTCCTTCACGACGACGCAACCGTCACCGGGTTTGGCGAACCAGTGCGCGGGACGGCCCCAGAAGTTCGTGCGGTAGCTCCACTTCGTCTCGTCCAATTGGCTGCCGTTGAACTCGTCGTTCCAGACGAGCCGGAACGCACGGCCCTCGGGCAGGAGGCTCGGCGTTTCTCCCGCCACCGTCACTGCCTCATCGCAGGCGACGGCGTATTCCTCAAGCGTGTGGTAGGCGCAGCCGAACTCGCCGCCGCCGATCTTCTTCCGTATCGTGGCTTCAATCTTCATGTGGATGGTAGGCCACGCGGGGGTGAACCCGCGACCGCCAAGAGTAACAGTCACTGGAAAATGACCGTTTCATTGTCTTTGAAGGATGGTGCTGACAAAGCGCCCATCCCGTTCACGTGTACACAAACTGCGCGGTGGCGGTGCAGTCGGCGTCGGGCACGAGGCGGACCCAGTGCGCCGAAAAGCCGTCGGGGAAGACGTGGGTGGCCGCGCCGCCGGCCGGGACCGCGACGGTGGAGGCTGTATAGAAATGGCCATCGCCGCGGAAGTCGATCTGCACCGCCACGGTGACCGGGGCATCGGCCGAGACGTGCAGGCACTTGTGTTCGAAGCCGCACATCAGGAAGGGGTCGGAGGGCGCGCCGGCGGCGACGGCGCTCTCCCACCACGGTCCGCCCCACCCCTGCGGCTTGCCCCATTGCCAGAGGTCGTCGCTCTTGCCGAACCACAGATTCGACTGCGGCTGGCCGACGGCGGCGTTGAAGTCGCCGATCGGCGTCGTCTGGTCGCCCGCCATCACCAGCAGCCCGTTCCACGAGCAGAAGTCGGCGACGATGCGCAGGTGGGACGCGACCGGGCGGATCCCCCAGAGGCGGTCGGCGTAGGTCATGGCGGGGACCTCGTAGAAGAGGCCGCTGGCGTCGAGCAGCCACCGTTCACTCTCGATCTCGCGCAGGCGCGGCCATTCGGTGGTCCAGGCGTGGTCCTGCGTGTGGGTCGCCTTGGGCAGGCGGTAGGTCTGCCAGCCCGTGCGCGGCAGGTAGAGTTTGAGGATGGCCGAGGCGCGGTCCTGGCCGACGGCGTAGATCGCCTCGCCCATGTCCCCCGCGAGGCGGCCGGCCGTGGTGTTGAACTGCGTCTTCTCCAGTGTCGTCCACGTCCGGCCGTCCCACTCGGCGAGGCGGCCGTTGCAGACGCCGCCGGTGAAGGCCTCGGCGTAGTAGCTGTTGTTGGCCACCACCACGCGGCCGTGCGCGCTGTAGGCGTCCTTGAAGTGCGGCCGCAGCGGCTGCGCGAGCTTCAGCTCGGTGCAGAGGTCGGCGAGCGGAGTGACTGCCAGCGAATGGACATCGACCTCCAGAAACTCGCCCTCCATGCCGAGCATGTAGACCTTGTTGGCCGGATCGTGCAGGTGGCGGCACGTGGCGGTGAGGCGGATATCCTGCGCCACCAGGCCGGGAATGGTGCGCACGTCGCCCGCGGCGTCGATCACGTGCGGGCCGATGAAGAGCTGGTCGCTCTCCTTGTGGATCATGCGGTTGGCGAAGGTTCCCACGACCGAGGCCGGGTGCCGGGTCAGCGTCAGGTCGTCATCGAGGAAGAACAGTCCAGAGCCGCCGCCCGAGCCGCGGCGGTGCGCCACATAGGAGACGAGCCACAATTTGCCCGCCCACGGCATCAGCGCGCCGATGCCGACCTCCGAACGCGCCGGCAGCATCTCCCCCTTGATGGCCGTATGGGGAAAGACACCCGAGATGTTCCGTTTCTCCACCCTCGCACCTGTTTTCATCCGTTTCCCTTTCGTTGACAGCGAGCCCACGCGGCGGAACTATACCACATCCCCGCGCCGCCGTCAGCGGTGGGCGTGGGCTTGCCTTGGCGCGGGCGCCCGGCTATGATGTCGGCGTCACGCAAGGAGGTCGCCATGTCCTACCAACCCGATGCCAAACGATACGAGAACGGAATGCTCTACAATCGCTGCGGCCGGAGCGGGCTGCGGCTGCCGGCGGTATCGCTGGGGCTGTGGCACAATTTCGGCCACGCCGCCGCGCCCGAGACGCGCCGCGAGACGGTGACGACGGCGTTCGATCTCGGGATCACCCATTTCGACCTGGCCAACAACTACGGGCCGCCGCCAGGATCGGCCGAGGAGTCCTTCGGCGCGTTGCTGCGCGAGACCCTGGCGCCGTGGCGCGACGAGCTGGTGATCTCCACCAAGGCGGGCTACCTCATGTGGCCGGGCCCCTACGGCGAATGGGGGTCGCGCAAATACCTGCTGGCAAGCCTCGACCAAAGCCTGAAGCGGATGGGGCTCGACTACGTCGACATCTTCTACCACCACCGGCCCGACCCCGAGACGCCGCTGGAGGAGACCATGGGGGCGCTGGACCACATCGTGCGCACCGGTCGGGCGCTCTACGTGGGCATCTCCTCCTACTCGGCGGAGCGCGCCCGGGAGGCGGCCCGGATCCTGGCCGACCTGGGCACGCCGCTGCTCATCCACCAGCCCTCGTACTCGATGCTCAACCGCTGGGTCGAGACCGGCGGCCTGCTGGGCACCCTGGACGAGCTGGGGGTCGGCTGCATCGCCTTCTCCCCGCTGGCCCAGGGGATGCTCACCGACAAGTACCTCCACGGCGTGCCGGAGGGCTCCCGGGCGAGCCAGGGCAAGTCGCTGGGGGTCGAGCTGCTCACCGACGAGGCCGTGGCGCACGTGCGGGCGCTCGACGCGATCGCCCGCGAGCGCGGCCAGACGCTGGCCCAGCTGGCCCTGTCGTGGGTGCTG
>CAYVKQ010000110.1:1468-9008 GCA_964451945.1 uncultured Lentisphaerales bacterium | reverse complement strand
GCCGCTGGCGGCGGCGCGGTCGGCGGCGTCGAGCAGCCCCATCACCTCCAGCGTCTCGGCGACGGGGACGGGCGCGCGGCCGCTCAGGAAGAAGGCCTCGACGGCGCGCAGGGTCGTGTCGTAGGCGCTGACGCGTCCGGTCACGTTGAAGACCGCGGCCGGTTCCTGACGGTTGCGCAGCAGTCCACCGTAGCGGTAGTTGCCGACCGTCAACTCGACCACGCCGCGGCGGCCGTCGGCATACGCGACGGTCGCCACGAGTCCGCCCGGGTCGCGCGCCGCGCGGACCGCGATGGCGCCGGGGCCCATCGCCGCGCGCAGCATCTCGAAGACGTGGACGCCGTACCAGATCACTCCGCTGCCGGCCGGCGGACGGCCGAGAGGGCCCCAGATCAGGGCCGTTTCGGGACGGGGCGTCGCCGCGAGGGCTTCGGTGAAGTCGATGTCGTAGCGCAGCGACGAGGTGCTGAAGAGCGGCACGCCATGCTCGGCGGCGAGCGCGGCGATGCGGCGGCCGCTGGCGATCGAGTCGGCCATCGGCTTGTCGAGGAAGATCGGCTTGCCCAGCGCGGCGCAGCGCTCGAACCACGGCAGGTGGGCGGCGGGATCGTTGATCGGCATGAAGATGGCGTCGCAGCCGGCGACCGCCTCGTCGAAATCGCGCGTGACGCGGACGCCCCACCCTTCGAGGGTCGCCTGCCGCTTGTCCTGGTCGGGCTCGCTCTGGAACGGCGAGGGGAAGCGGAGGCAGGTGGCGGTGCGGATGCGCGAAACGCGGTTGGCGGCCGGATAGGCGGGATCCTGCATGCGGCGCGTGTATTCGATCGTGTGGCTGGAATCGAGGCCGATCATGGCCACGGTCTTCGGGGTGTCGCTCATGGGGTGCTCCTGTCGGGGGTTGTTTCAGAACGGTCGAGCCGGCGCCGCAGCGCCGGGCCGAGGCGGACGGCGGTCTCGCGCAGCAGCGCCTCGGTGGACGGCCAGTCGATGCAGGCGTCGGTGATGGAGACGCCGTAGACCAGGTCGGCCGGGTCTTTGGGAATCGGTTGCGTGCCGGCGCGGAGGTTGCTTTCGAGCATGAAACCGACGAGTGAACGGTTGCCCGCCTCGATCTGCCCGGCGACGGTCCTCAGGACATCGGCCTGGCGCGCCGGATCCTTGCGGGAGTTGCCGTGGCTGCAGTCGATGACGATCGACACGGGAAGCCCGGCGGCGCGCAACGCCGCCTCGCAGCGGGCGACGCTGGCGGCGTCGTAGTTGGTCTGAGTCCCGCCGCGCAGGACGAGGTGCGGATAGGGATTGCCGGTGGTGCCGAACACCGCCGGCCGGCCTTCATCGGTGACGCCGAGAAAGTGATGGGGGCCGAGCGCCGCCCGCACGGCATTGACCGCGGCGTCAAACGAGCCGTCGGTCGCGTTCTTGAACCCCACGGCCGTCGAAAGGCCGCTGGCGATTTCGCGGTGGGTCTGCGATTCGGCGGTGCGCGCGCCGATGGCGGTCCACGCGATCAGGTCGCCGATGTACTGCGGCATGAGCGGGTCGAGCGCCTCGGTGGCGGCGGGGAGCCCCAGCTCGGCGACGTCGAGCAAGAAGCGCCGCGCTTTGCGCAACCCCTCGTCGATACGGAACGTGTCGTTGAGGTAGGGATCGTTGATCAGACCCTTCCAGCCGAGGGCGGTGCGGGGTTTTTCAAAATAGACGCGCATGATCAGGAGCAGGGAGTCGGCGAGCTCGGCGGCGAGGGCCGCAAGCCGGCGGGCGTAGTCGGCGGCGGCGGCGAGGTCATGGATCGAACAGGGTCCGACGACCGCCAGCAGGCGCGGATCCTCGCGGTCGAGTATCCGCTCGACCGCCTCGCGCCCCTGCATCACCGTACGGCTGGTGACGGGGGTGTGCGGCAGTTCGGCGCGCAATTCACGCGGCGTGGTGATCTGCACCACCGACTGGATATGGGCATCATGGAGTTTGGGCGATGGCATTGGTGCGAACGGACCTTTCTTGAGGCTAAAAGCGGCGGCGGCTGGCCTCCGGCCTGGGGCGCCAGCGGCGGTGGGCCCACAGGTACTGCTCCGGCGCTAGCCGGATCATGGACTCGAACTGCCGGTTGATCTCGCGGAGAAGGGCGGCGGTGTCCCGCTCGCGGTCGCCCGTCCGCTCGAAGGCGATCGGCGCCGAGGCGACCACCCGGTAGCGCAGCGGCCCGGTGCGGAGGAAGGCGCCCACGACGATGGGATAGCCGGTGCGCAGGTGGAGCCGCGCCGGCGAGGTGTGGGTGCAGGCGGGGCGTCCGAAAAAGTCGATCCAGATGCCGTGCTTTCCGGCATGCTGGTCGGCCAGCAGCACGAAGGCGCGCCCCTCGCCCCAGCGCCGGATCAGGTCGGGCGACAGCCCCCGTTTTTTGGGGTGTACCTCGAAGCCGCCGCGGAAATGGCGCTCGCTGAAGCGCTGCACCCACGGGTTGTCGAAGGTGCTGGCCAGCGCGAGCGCCGGCTTGCGGGCGGTGATGAAACGGACGCCGACCTCCCAGCTCCCGAGGTGCGGCGTCAGCACCAGGATCGGCTGCCGCGGGTCTTCGAGCAGGACGCGCGTCGCCTCGGGCATTTCCACGGCGACGTTGGCCGCCATGTGCGCGGGTGTCATGAACGCGGGCACCTTGAGCCCTTCGAGGATGTGCCCCAGGAAATGGGCCATCGACGCCCGCGCCAGCCGCACCGCCGCGGCGTGGTCCGCGGCGAGTCCCGCCTGGAGGATGTTGTCGACCGCCACCCGCCGGCGGCTGCCGGCGAGGCCGAAAAAGAGCCGGCCGGCCCCGGCGCCGAGGCCGTAGGCGCGGCGGGCGGGGATGAGGCTGACGATCAGCCAGACCAGCCGGACGCCGAGGTAGACGGGGTAGTGGAAGATCGCGTTCACGGCGTTGCGGGAGGGGTTGCGGAAGGGAGCGCGGGCGGGGACGGCGCAGCCCGCGGCGCAAGGAACGCGTCGTCCGGCTGGCCCTGTTTCAGCAACTCGTCCATGGGGGAAATCATAAAGCCTTTGGCGGCGATGTTCAACAACAGGCTGTAGAGGCGGTCGCGCTCGGTCGCGTCGCCCGCGGCCGCCGCCTGGCGCATCCCGTGGACGAGGTGGATGCCGTAGAGACGTCGGACCGAAGCCGTCGGCGAGGCGGCGTAGTGTTCGGCCAGGAGGCGCAGCAGCGCCGGGAAGATGGCTCGGTCGGAGGCGGCGCGCGGCGGCGTGGCGGACGCGCCGGGCGTGTCGCCGGCGGCACGGCGCCCCTGCTCGTACAGGGCCATTAGGGCGTGGCAGGCGAGGCGGCGGCACTTGAAGCGCTCGGCGGGATCGTCGGCATGCGCCAGGCCGGCCAGCGCCCAGTAGAGGGCGTGGCTCTCGGGGGCGCGCCAGTCGAGCGGACCGGTTTCTTTCTCCAGCGTCACCACCCGCGCCGCTTCCAGGCGCCAGGCGAGGCGCAGCGATTCGCGCGCCGCGGCGGTTTCCGGATAGGCGCCGTTGGCGCCGAGCAGGGGTGCCGTCTCGGCGGCGAGGGTGCGCCGGTAGAGCGGGGCGGCGTCGTCGAGGGCGCCGCCGACCTTGTGCAGGTAGAGCCAGGCGAGTTCGCGGCAGAGCTGTGCGTTGCCGGGATTCCACGTCAGCGCCTCGTCGCGCAGCAGCCGGACGCCGTGGAAGACCCAGCGGAGACGGTCCTCGCGGCGCAGCATCAACGCGCTGATGTTGTAGGAAAGGTTCCAGGCGTTGTAGGCCCAGGCGTCGGCGGCGTGGGGGTCGAGCGCGGTGATCCAGCCGGCAAGCTGGACCAGCTCGAAATAGCGTCCCTCCTGCTGCAGTTGGTCGGCGCGGAACCACAGCGCCTCGGCGGCGAGACCGCGGAAGGCGCCGAGGCCGACGACGACGAACGTCAGTGCGGGGGGAGGTTCCGACGGCCTCGGGGCGATCCCCGCCCCGCCTGCGAGACGGCGCCCGGTGAGCGCACGGTTCTGCACCGCCGAGGCGGCGAGCAGCGCCGCGGCGGCCGTCCACGCGCCGAGCGTGGCGGCGAAGCGGCGCAGAACCCGGGTGCTGTCGTCTTTCTCCATCGGCGTCAGGCTCCGTTCTCGCGGCGGCGCAGCACAAAGGCGGAGAGGAGGGCCAGCGCGACGGGTGCAGCGACGCCGCCCGCGGCCAGGGGGGGCAGCAGCCCGCGCGCCGGGATCTCCTCGCTGCGCGCCAGGCGGCCGACCGGCGCGGCATCCAGGAAGGGACGCGCAAGCGCCGTGCCGGCGGCGATGACCCTTCGGCCGACCCGCTCGGCCGGCGGCTCCCCGCCGCCGGACGCCTCGCCGCTCCCGGTGCAGGCGCCGATCAGGGAGAGCAGGACAACTGCCGCGGCGGCGAACGATGCAACCGGGAAAGAGAAGCAGCAGCCGAGCGCGAGCCCGCAGGCGGCGAAGGCCGCCAGCACCGCCAGCAGCGCCAGTGCGGCGCGCGCGAGGTTGGCCGTGAAGCCGATGCCCGGAAACAGCAGCGCGAGGTTGCGTCCGGGATGGAGCAGCAGCGGCGCCCGCGCCGACGAGTCGAGGCGGAACGTCACCGCCACCACGCTTCCGGGAACGGCGAGCGTGGCCGGCAGCGCGAGCGCCAGCGGCTCGCCCGCCATCGCCTTGGCGTCGGCGGCGAACGCCTCGGTCCCGGTCCCGGCGATCTCCGCCCGAACGGAGAGAGCCGCCTCCTGGCGGAGGGCGAATTGCGTTTCGAAGACCGCCCGCAGGACGGGGGCCGTTCCCCTCCCCTGCCCCGCGGCCGCCACGCCGCCGGGAATGCGGAAGCGCCACGTCTTGCTCTCGCCGGGATGGATCAGCTCGTAGCGGTTGCGGATTTCACGGATCAGCCCGGCCCGCAGCTCCGCCTCGGTGGCGTCGGTCGGCATTCGTCCCTCGTCGCGCAGCCGCCGCAGCAGCCGCTCCGCCTCGGCCGCCGGTTCCGGCCGTTGGCAGGCGACGACGCGGTGGCAGCGCCGCCAATCGGCCGGCAATTCGTCCGCGCGGACGCGGATCTGGAGCCAGAGGCCGGCCGCGGCGGCGGCGAGAAGGAGCGCGGCGAGCACGACGATCCCCAGCCATTTGCCTACCCAGAGCTCGATCGGGCGGACCGGCTTGACCGCGGTCAGCACGGCGGTGCCGCCGGCCCGTTCGGCCGCCATGGCGGCGCAGCCGGCCCACAGCGTGGTGGCCGCCAGCAGCAGGAAGCAGGCGGCAAGGGTGTGGCCGACCAGCAGCACAAAGGCGCCGCGGGGAGTGCCGTCGCCGCGCACCCAGCCGGGGAGCCCGAGCAGTGTCAGCAGGAGCAGCGCGCCCAGGGCGAGCACGACGCGCGAGCGGACGGCGGCGCGGATGGCGAGCAGAGCGATGGCTAGGATGCGCGGAATCATGCGGCAGAGCCCGGATTGGCGGAGGAGGTGCCGGCGGAAGGGCGGTGCGCCGCCCGGACCAGGAACGGCGCCGGCTGGAAGTGGGTCAGCACCGTCGGTTTGCCCGCCGCGCGGGCGAGCACATCGAGGAAGAACGCCTCCAGAGGCACGGCGGGGTGATCGGTCACGACTTTTCGGCCGAGGCGTGCCGCCAGCTCGTCGCGCAACGGCGCCGCTTCGGCGTCGCTCAGACCCGTGACCAGGAAGCGGATCGTGTCGGATCGCAGCAGGAGATCGCCGACCGCCCCCTCGGCCTGGACCATGCCGCGGTGCATGATGGCGATGCGGTCGCATACGTGCTCGACATCGGCCAGCAGGTGGGAGGTCATCAGCACGGTCACGCCGCCGGCCGCCAGCGCGCGGATCAGGTCCTTCACCTCGCGGCAGGCGACCGGGTCGAGACCCGAGGTCGGCTCGTCGAGGATCAGCAGGTCGGGCGCGTTGACCAGCGCCTGGGCGATGCCGACGCGGCGGGCCATCCCCTTGGAGAAACCGCCGATGGGGCGCTCGGCGTCGCCGGCCAGGTCGACCATTTCCAGCAGCTCGTCCGTGCGGGCACGGCGGGTGCGGCGGTCGAGGCCGAAGAGTGAGCCATAGTAAAGGAGCGTTTCGCGCGGCGTGAGGAAGCGGTGCAGATGGGTATTTTCGGGAAGGTAGCCGATGCGCGCCTTGGCGCGGATGTCGGCGGCCGGCCGGCCGAGGACGCTGATCGACCCGGCCGTCGGCCGGAGCAGGCCGAGCAGCATCTTGATCGTCGTGCTCTTGCCCGAACCGTTGGGGCCGAGCAGTCCGAACACCTCGCCCGTGCGCACCGCGAGGTGCAGCGAATCGACGGCGCACACCGTGGGACGCCGCCAGAAGTCGCGGAACACTTTGCGCAGGCCGGTTGTTTCAATTGCTGGCGTCATAGGGTCTCCAAACGGGTCAGCCGAGATCGCGCCGGCGCAGCAGGGCGAAACCGGCGGCCAGGGCCAGCGCGCAGCCGAGCGCGGCATGGGCGCCGGCGTGCAGCACATAGGTCCAGGGGACGGCGCCGCCGTGCGCGAGGGCGTCGGCGAGCCAGTAGTGCTGCAGGTTGGGCAGCAGCCCGGCCAGCACGCCGCGGCACGATCCGGCGGGGGCGCCGGCCGACCAGGCGTCGGCCGAGAGCCCGAGCCCGAGCAGCGCCGTCCCCGCCGGCAGCACGGCGCCAGCGGGAAGACGGATCGCCAGCGCGGCGCTCCAGCAGGCGAGCAGCGCCAGGGCGAAGAAGAGGGGCAACGCCGCCGAGAAGAGGCGGACGTTCAGGCGCAGGGCGTAGGGTCCCCAGTCGCCGGCATGATTCCAGAAGCCCGAGGCCGCGGCGGCGGCGGCGAGCACCGCGGGGACGAGCCAGAAGGCGGCGACGCCGAAACGGGCGCGGCGGCGGTTGTGCAGCGCCGCCGCCCCGGCCAGCGCCGCCAGCGGCGCCAGCAGCGACCACTGCCGCAGGCGGACGTCGGGCAGGCGGTTCCAGGTCTCGCCCACCGCGATCGTGTGATCGGCTGCCGCTTCGGCCAGCAGCGTCGCGGCCGTGACCGCGATCCAGAAGAGGCCGCTCACGGCGACCACGCCGGCGGCCTTGGCGGCCAGGAACAGGCCGCGCCCCACCGGTTTGGCCAGCGCGGCGGCGGCGGTCCCCGAGTCGCACTCGCGGCGGACCGCCGCGCCGGCGGCGGCGCAGCAGAGGACCAGGCCGAACACCAGCAGGCAGGCGAGGCCGCCGTCGCGCGCCAGCCGCCCCTCCTCGCCAAAGGCGTGGAAGTGGAACAACGGCGCAAGCACGGTCACGAAAACCGCGGCCAGCAGCACCAGCAGCGCCGCTGGTTCCTGGATCGTCTCGACGAACGTGGTCCGGACAATGGCTGTGAAGGATCGGACGCTGTGAAACATGGAAGCATATTAAAACGAAAAAAGCGGAGGCGCAAGAGATCGGTTGCGGCGAGCGCGCATGGAGGGACGGGCTCCGTCCCGTCCGCGTCCCTCCGTCCCGTCCGTGACCGGCCGCCTCACACCCGTTCGGCGACGAGGTCGCCGACCTGCTGGGTCGAGTATCCCATG
>CAYVKQ010000110.1:0-1368 GCA_964451945.1 uncultured Lentisphaerales bacterium | reverse complement strand
GCCTCACACCCGTTCGGCGACGAGGTCGCCGACCTGCTGGGTCGAGTATCCCATGCGGCCGGCCGCCATGCTCTTGATCTTGCCCGCCGTGACCGCCATCACGGCCTTCTCGATCGCCTGCGCCGCCGCGGCCTCGCCCAGCGTGTCGAGCATCATGCCGCCGGCGCAGACCGCGGCCAGCGGGTTGATGACGTTCTTGCCGGTATATTTTGGGGCCGAGCCGCCGATCGGCTCGAACATGCTGACCCCCTGCGGGTTGATGTTCCCGCCGGCGGCGATCCCCATGCCGCCCTGGGTCATCGCCCCCAGATCGGTGATGATGTCGCCGAAGAGGTTTTCGGTGACGATCACGTCGAACCACTCGGGGTTCTTGACCATCCACATGGTGGTCGCGTCGACGTGGCAGTAGTCGGTCTTGATGTCGGGGTACTCGGCCGCGACCTCGTGGAAGGCGCGCTCCCAGAGGCCGAAGACGAACGTCAGGACGTTGGTTTTGCCGCAGAGGGTGAGCTGCCCCGTCTTGCCGGCGGAGACGTCCTCCGGCTTGAGTCCGCGCCACGGCTGCGCTTTCGAGTGGCGTTTGCGGGCGAGGTCGAAGGCGTAGCGCAGGCAGCGCTCGACCTGGTGGCGGGTGTAGATCATCTCCTGCGTGGCGACCTCGTGGGGCGTGCCGGTCATCACCGTGCCGCCGCAACCGGTATAGGCGCCGCCCGAATTCTCGCGGACCACGACGTAGTCGATGTGCTCGGGCCCCTTGTCCTTGAGCGGCGTCTCTACGCCGGGGAAGAGCTTGACCGGGCGCAAGTTGATATACTGGTCAAAGGCGAAGCGGAGCTTCAGCAGGATCCCCTTTTCCAGGATGCCGGGCTTCACGCCGGGGTGGCCGATGGCGCCGAGTAGAATGGCGTCGAAGCGGCGCAGTTCCTCGATCACCGCATCGGGGAGCGTCTCCCCCGTGGCCAGGTAGCGGTCGCCGCCGAGGGTGTAGGGGGCGAGATCGAGGCCGAAGCCGAAACGGGCGCCCGCCGCCTTGAGAACCTTCACCGCCTCGGTGATCACTTCCGGACCGGTGCCGTCGCCCGGAATCACCGCGATCTTGTACGTCTTGCCCATGGCCGCTCCCCCATTCGTTGTTACGTGACGTCCGCGACGCCGTGTTCTAGCGCTTGCGCGACTTGAAGATTCATTTTACGGAATCGCCGCGGCCGCGTCCACTGGTTCCGCGGAAGGTAATGTAATCGGCTAGCAGGAGGAGGCAGACAGGGAGCGAGGAGAAGTGGAAGGATCCGCGCCCTTGCCGCGTTCGCCTTGTAGCCGCGGTCGGCGACCGCGGCCATCCTGCGCCGCCTCTCCCCGGCCGCGGTCGGC
>CAYVKQ010000109.1:0-9149 GCA_964451945.1 uncultured Lentisphaerales bacterium | reverse complement strand
ATGACGACACTCGACCCGACCACGATGAAGGACTGGCAGATCGCCGAAGCCGCCGAAGAGGGAATGAAGCCGGTTGCACGCCTCGCCGCCGACCTGGGACTCGAACCGGCGGAGACGATGCCCTACGGCCACCACATCGCCAAGGTCAACCACCTGCTCGTGCTCGAACGCCTTGCCGGCCGTCCCGACGGCAAGTACATCGATGTAACCGCCATCACCCCGACCCCGCTGGGCGAGGGCAAGACCACCACCACCATCGGCCTGATCGACGGACTGGCCAGACTCGGCAAACGGGTCACCGGCGCCATCCGCCAGCCATCGGGCGGCCCCACGTTCAACATCAAGGGGGGCGCCGCCGGCGGCGGCCTGGCGCAGTGCATCCCGCTCACCGATTTCAACCTCGGCCTCACCGGCGACATCGACGCGATCACCAACGCCCACAACCTCGCCATGGTCGCCGTCACCAGCCGCATCCAGCACGAGTTCAACTACGACGACGCCACCCTCGCCACGCGCAACCTCAAGCGCCTCTCGATCGATCCGCGCAACGTCTCGCTGAACTGGGTGATCGACTTCTCGGCCCAGGCGCTGCGGAACATCCTCATCGGCCTCGGCGACAAGATGGACGGCTTCCTGATGCGCAGCGGTTTCGCCATCACCGTCTCCTCCGAGATCATGGCGATCCTCGCCGTGGCGCGCGACATCCGCGACCTGCGCGAGCGGATGGCGAAGATCGTCGTCGCCACCAGCACCTCGGGCAGGCCGGTCACCACCGGCGACCTCGAAGTCGCCGGCGCCATGACCGCCCTGCTGCACAAGGCGATCTACCCCAACCTGCTGCAAACCATCGAGGGCAACCCGGTCTTCGTCCACGCCGGACCCTTCGCCAACATCGCCATCGGCCAGTCGTCGATCATCGCCGACCGCCTTGCGCTGAAGCTCGGCGACTACCACGTCACCGAGAGCGGCTTCGGCGCCGATATCGGCTTCGAGAAATTCTGGAACCTCAAATGCCGCCTCTCGGGGCTCACCCCCAACGCCGCGGTCGTCGTCTGCACCGTGCGCGCGCTCAAGATGCACGGCGGCGGCCCCCGGGTCGCCCCCGGCGCGCCGCTCGACCGCGCCTACACCGAGAGCAATCCGGCGCTGGTTGAACGGGGCGTCGAGAACCTCGTGGCGCACATCGGGACGGTGCGCAAGAGCGGCATCGCGCCGGTCGTCTGCATCAACCACTTCGCCACCGACCACGCCGACGAGGTGGCGGTCGTCCGCCGCGCCGCCGAGGCCGCGGGCGCGCGCGTCGCCGTCAGCCGCCACTGGGCGCAGGGCGGCACCGGCGCGACCGAGCTCGCCGAAGCGGTTGCCGACGCCTGCGCCCAGCCGTCCGGCTTCCGTTTCCTCTACCCCTTGGAAATGCCGCTCCATGAGCGGATCCTCACCATCGCCACCGAGGTCTACGGCGCCGACGGCGTCGCCTTCGCCCCGGCCGCCGCCGCCAAGCTGGCGGCGCTGGAGCAGGACCCCGAAACGCGCACGATGGGCACCTGCATGGTCAAGACCCATCTGAGCCTGTCGCACGACCCGGCGATCAAGGGGCGTCCGCGCGGCTGGACGCTCCCCGTCCGCGACATTCTGGTCTACCGCGGCGCGGGCTTCGTCGTCCCCGTCGCCGGCGACATCAAACTCATGCCCGGCACCGCCTCGGACCCCGCCTTCCGCCGCATCGACATCGACCCCGCGACCGGACGGGTCAAGGGCCTGTTCTGATGCGGGGCTGCGCCCTGGCAACTGAAGTTTGGCCTTTGACATTGGCATGGATCGAGATTCACCGAGAGGAACTGCTTGCAAACTGCAAGTTGGCTGTGAGCGATGCGCTGCCCTATCCGATCGAACCGTTGAAGTGAGGCAAGAACGATGAATCCGCGAGTCAAAGAAGTTGTCGCTCTGTCCGGACATCGGCTCCGGTTGACGTTGCGTCACCAATCTTCTTGACATCAAAACATCATATTCTGTATGCTTTGATGTATGAGAACCACTTTAACACTTGACGACGATGTTGCAGTGCAACTCGACCATATCCGGCAGACGCGTCACATGGCGTTGCGTGATGCCGTGAACAAGGCCTTGCGCCTGGGTCTGCGGGAGCTTGTCGGCAAGCGCACAAATCGGACAGAGCCCTACCAGACGCCGGCAGTTGACTTGGGCCCCTGCCTCGTGGGCGGGATCGACAACGTGGCCGAGGCGCTTGCCGTGGCCGAAGGGGATGATTTCCGATGAGACTCGTCGATGCCAACCTTTTGGTCTATGCGCATGTCAGCTCCTTTCCCCAGCACGCCACCGCACGAAAGTGGCTGGACGGCCGGTTGAATGCGCCAGAGCCGCTCGGCCTGCCTTGGCCAAGCCTGCTGGCGTTCGCGCGACTCGTTTCCAACCCCCGCATCTTCGCCCGGCCTCTGAGCGTCGATACCGCCTGGCGCCAAGCCTGCTCATGGCTGGCGAGCCCGAGCGTCTGGGTGCCGCAGCCCACGGAGCGCCACCGCGCGATTCTCGACGGATTTCTCTCCAGTTCCGGCCTGCGCGCCAACCAGGTGCCCGACGCGCATCTGGCTGCGCTTGCGGTCGAACATGGCCTGCTGCTGTGCACGGCCGATGCAGGGTTCGCACGCTTCCCCGGGGTGCGCATCGAGAATCCTCTTTCCGCCTAGAACTCAAGATTGTTCTTGGCCTTGTCCGCTCAGCGCCTCTGGTGGTGCCGCGGAGGCCGCCTCTTGCAGCGCGCGCATCGTGGCGGCATCGGGAGCCCGGGCCGTTTCAAGCGTGTAGGCGAGCCCCAGCCTGTGCCACTTCGCGATCCCCATTCCGTGATAGGACAGTAGTTCGACGCGCGTGACGTTCACGCCTGCGACCAGCGCACGCATCTGCCGCACCGCGGCCACCGTGTCGTTGTAGCCGGCGATCACGACCTGCCGCACCCAGACAGGACGCCCCGTCTGCCGCAGGTGCTCGATCACCCGCAACGGATGCGCCAGGGATCCGCCCGTCAGCGCGCGATAGGCGTCGGGTTCTGTGGCCTTGACATCGAGCAGCACCAGGTCGGCCGCGTCGAGCGCCCGCCGCACCGCTTCGCTCCACGGCACGCCGCCGCCGGTATCGAGCGCCGTGCCGATGCCGGCGTCGTGGCACGCCTGCAGCAATTCCGCGACAAAGGCCGCCTGCAGCAGCGGTTCGCCACCCGAGAGCGTAACACCCCCCGACGTGCCGAAGTAGGGACGCAGCCGCCGCACCCGGTCGAGTACCGCAGCGACGTCCATCTCGCGACCGCCGGCGGGATCCCAGGTGTCGGGATTGTGACAGTAGCGGCAGCGGAGCGGACACCCTTGCAGGAAGACCACAGCGCGCAGCCCCGGCCCGTCGCGCCCGCCCAGCGTTTCGATGGAATGGATCCGTCCGGTCATGCCCCTCCCCGGTTCACATCCGGTCGTGGAACGTCCGCGCGATCACCTCGCGCTGCTGCTTCGCGCTGAGCGCGTGGAAATTGACGGCATAGCCGGAGACGCGGATGGTCAGCCCGGGGTAGCGCTCGGGGTGTTCCGCCGCCTCCTGCAGGCGGGCGCGGTCAAGCACGTTGACGTTCAGGTGGTGCGCCCGCTGCGCAAAAAAGCCGCCCATCAGCGCGACCAGGTTTGCCTCCTGATCGACCGCAGACGCGCCCAGTGTCGGCGGCGTGACCGTGAAGGTGCAGGAGATGCCGTCACGGCAGCAGGCGTAGGGGAGCTTGGCCACGGAGTTGAGCGACGCCAGCGCTCCGGTGCGGTCGCGGCCGTGCAACGGATTGGCGCCGGGGGCGAAGGGCGCGCCGGCCTTGCGGCCGTCGGGTGTGGCCCCGGTCTTCTTGCCGTAGACGACGTTGGAGGTGATCGTCAGGATCGAGAGCGTGTGCTTCGCGCCGCGGTAGGCAGGCGTCTTGCACAGCTCGGCGTGGAACTCCTCGCACAACTGGCGGGCGATGCCGTCGGCGCGGTCGTCGTCGTTGCCGAAGGCGGGATACTCCCCCTCGATGCGGAAGTCGGTGACGAGCCCGCGGTCGTCCTTCACCGGGAAGACCCGCGCGTGGCGGATGGCACTGAAGGAGTCGGCGACGACCGACAGCCCGGCGATGCCGAAGGCCATGAACCGCTCGACCTCGGTGTCGTGCAGCGCCATCTGGATCTTCTCGTAGGCGTACTTGTCGTGCATCGCGTGGATGACGTTCATGGTGTTGACGTAGAGGCGGCAGAGCCAGGCCTGGTAGCCGAGGAAGCGCGCACGCACGTCGCCGCAGTCGAGCGGCCCGTCGCCGACCGTTTCGCCGGCGGGGCCGACCGCCTCGCCCGAGACCTCGTCGCGGCCGCCGTTGAGCGCCAGCAGCAGCAGCTTGGCCAGGTTGCAGCGGGCGCCGAAGAACTGCATCTGCTTGCCGATCTTCCCCGCCGAGACGCAGCAGGCAATGGCGTAGTCGTCGCCGTAGAGCGGCCGCATGAGGTCGTCGTTTTCGTACTGGATCGCGTCGGTGTCGATCGAGAGGCGCGCACAGGCGCGCTTGAACGGCTCGGGGAGAGCCTCGGACCAGAGCACGGTGAGGTTGGGTTCGGGCGCCTGGCCGAGCGTGCGCAGGGTGTGCAGCATGCGGTAGGAGGTGCGGGTCACCAGGGTGCGGCCGTCGGCGCCCATGCCGCCGACCGCCTCGGTGATCCACATCGGGTCGCCGGCGAAGAGCTCGTTGTAGTCGGCCGTGCGGAGCTGGCGGGCCATGCGCAGCTTGAGGACGAAATCGTCGATCAGTTCCTGAGCCCCCACCTCGTCGAGACGCTCCTCGCGCAGGTCGCGCTCGAACCAACAGTCGAAGAAAGTCGAGACGCGGCCGAGCGACATGGCGGCGCCGTTCTGCTCCTTGATCGCGGCCAGATAGGCGAAATAGGTCCATTGCACCGCCTCGCGCGCCGTGGTCGCGGGAGCGGAAATGTCGTGGCCGTAAGTGGCAGCCATCTCCTTGAGTTTCTCCAAGAAGTCGATCTGGCGGAAGACCTCCTCGCTCAAGCGGATCGTCTCCTCGTCCATCAGCCGTTCGCCGAGCGCCTCCTTGTCGCGGCGCTTAGCGGCGACCAGCGCGTCGACGCCGTAGAGGGCGACGCGGCGGTAATCGCCGATGATGCGGCCCCGGCCGTAGGCGTCGGGAAGCCCGGTGATCACGCCGGCGCGGCGCGCGGCACGCATCGCCGGGGTGTAGACGCGGAAGACGCCGTCGTTGTGGGTGGTGCGGTAGCGGAACTGCTCCTTGACCTGCTCCGAGAGGGTGTAGCCATAGGCGGCGCACGCCTGTTCGGCCATGCGGATGCCGCCGAAGGGGTTGACGCTGCGGCGCAGCGGCCGGTTGGTCTGGAGGCCGACGATGATCTCGTCATTGCGATCGAGGTAACCGGGGGCGTGCGTGAGCAGCGATGACACCGTCTGGGTGTCGATGTCGATCACGCCGCCCCACGCCTGTTCGAGCGTTCTGAGCTGCTCGAACTTCGCGTTCAGGCGCCGCGTGCGTGCGGTCGCTTCGGCCAGGAAAGCGCCGTCGCCGGTGTAGGGGGTGTAGTTGCGCTGGATGAAGTCGCGGACGTCGATGGTCGTCTGCCACGGTCCAGGAGCAAATGTCGCCAGTGTACGCATGAGGCCTCCGTCGGTTTGGCCCGGCACACCGCGATCACGCGACACGCCGGGCAGTCGTTGCAAGCGCCCAGGCGGTCGGCATCGTGTCGCCACCGGTCCCCTGTGGTTCGCCACATGATCCGCCAGTCCCGATGGTCAAGGTCAAGGATACACCCAAACGGCCGGCGTGGCCAGCGGTTTCCGGAGGGTCACAACCGGCCGCTGCGGCGCTCGAAGGGGAAGGCGTTCTCGATGTGGCGGATCTCGGGCGGGGCGGCGCCCGGGCGGCCGACGACCTCGACGATGTCGAAGCGGTAGATGAACTCGGGGGTGCCGGCCTGGCGCAGAAAGGCGCGGGCGGCGCGGTTGAGGGCGTGGCGCTTGGCGGCGTTCACCGCCGCGGCTGGCCGGCCGACGCGCTCGTCGGTGCGGGTCTTGACCTCGACAAAGGCGAGCACGCCGCGGCGCGTCGCCACGAGGTCGAGCTCGTCGCGCCGGTTGGGCCGCACGCGGCGCCCCAGGATCTTCCAGCCGTTGCCGCGCAGCCAATCGGCGGCGCATCCCTCGCCCCAGACGCCGAGGTCGACCGGCGCGGCGGCCGCCGCGGCGGCGCGCCGCCGCAGGCCGCAGGCCAGGCGCGCAAGAAGCGACCGAAGCGGCAGGCGCGTCACCCGGGTTCCCTCCTCAGGCGGCGCCCGCCGCGGCGCGGCCGGCGTCGAAGGCCTTGAGGTTGACGTCCAGCAGTTTGGCCGGAATGCGGCTGCGCATCGCCTCATGCCACTGGTCGACCGCGAATGGCGTCAGCGCCGAGAGGGCGCCGGCGATCACCAGATTGGCGGTGCGGAGGTTGCCCGCCGCCGCCGCCAGCGCCGCCGCGTCGACGGTCAGCAGGCTCGCGCCGTACAGCCCGCGCAGGAGGGCGTCGGGATCGGCCACACCCGGCTGCTGGCCGCTGCTGACCGTCACCGGAAGGATCTCCTGCGCGTTGACCAGCGCCTTGCCGCCCGCCTTGAGCAGCGGCCGCCAGCGCAGCGCCTCGGTCTTTTCGAAGGCGACCAGGATGTCGCTCGCGCCGTCGGCGATGATCGGAGAGAACACCTTGTCGCCGAAGCGGACCTGGCTGATGACGCTGCCGCCGCGCTGCGCCATGCCGTGGATTTCGCTTTTCTTGACGTCGCGGCCGGCCAACGCCGCCGTGCGCGACAGGATTTCACTCGTGAGCAGGATGCCCTGTCCGCCCACACCGACCAGAGAGACACTGAAGATCTCGCCCATCACACGCACTCCCGCTTGCGGATCGCTCCGAATTTGCACACTTGGCGGCACTGGTCGCAGCCGACGCACAGGGTCGGCTCGATGACGCTCTTGAACCGTTTGCCGGCGGCATCGGCCGCCTCGCCGCGCACGATCGCCGGGCAGCCGAGCTTGAAGCAAGCGCCGCAGGCGACGCATTTCCCGGCATCGACCTCGTAGGGGATCGCTCCGACGTTCTTTTTCGCCGCCAGCACACAGGGGCCTTTGACCACCACGACCGAGGCTTCGGGCGCGTCCAGTTCTTCCTTGAGCACCCGTTCGAGCTCGGCCAGATTGTAGGCGTCTACTTCGCAGACCCGCTTCACGCCCAGGGCGCGGCAGATCGTGGCGATGTCGGCCACGGACGTCGCTTCGCCCGTCAGGGTCCGGCCGGTGCCGGGGTTGTCCTGGTGGCCCGTCATGGCGGTGATGCGGTTGTCGAGGACGACCGTGGTGATCGTCCCCTTGTTGTAGACCACGTCGAGCACGCCGGTCATCCCCGAGTGGAAGAAGGTCGAGTCGCCGATCACCGCCGCGATGCGGCCGGGATGCCCCGCCTTCTGCATCCCGAAGGCGTTGCCAATGCAGGCGCCCATGCAGACGGTGGTATCCATGGCGTTCAGCGGCGCGAAGGCGCCGAGCGTGTAGCAACCGATGTCGCCGGTGACCGTGGCCTTGAGCCTGGCCAGAGTGTAGAAGACGCCGCGGTGGCTGCAGCCAGCGCACAGCACCGGCGGACGGTTCGGCAGTCCCGCGGGCGCCGGCTGGGCCTGCGGCAGGGGGACATCGCCCAGCAGATCGCGGCGCAACGCGGCGAGGCGCATCGGATTCAGCTCCAGCATCCGCAGCTCGGTCTGAAGGTCGGCCACGGCCACGCCGGCGGCGCGAATCTGGTCCTCGATCACCGGGTCGAGCTCCTCGACCACGACCAGGCGCTCGACCCCGGCGGCAAAGGAGCGGACGAGATCGAGCGGCAGGGGGTTGGTCAGCCCCAGCTTGAGCACGCTGAACTCGGGGAACACCTCCTTCACATACTGGTAGGCGACTCCCGCAGTGACGAACCCCAGTCGCTTGTCGCCGGCCTCGACGCGGTTGAAGGGAGATCCCGCCGCGAAGGCGCGCAGGGCGGCGGTCCGCTTCTCGGCCTTGAGGCGCATTGGCCGGGCGAAGGCCGGCACGGGGAGGTTTCGCTGGATGTCCTTGACGTACGGCTTCGGCGCGGCCTTGCCGTAGGCAAAGCCCTCGCCGAGGTCGACGAGGGTCGACGAATGGGAAGTGCGGGTGGTGAGGCGAATGAGCGCCGGCACCTCGAAGCGCTCCGAGATCTCGAAGGCGGCGACGGTCATGTCGTAGGCCTCCTGGCTGTCCGCCGGCTCGAAGAGCGCGGCACGGGCGAACCTGGCCAGGTTGCGGGTGTCCTGCTCGTTCTGCGAGCTGTGCATCCCGGGGTCGTCGGCCACCACCACGACCAGCCCGCCGAGGGGGCCAATGTAGGTGTAGGTCATGAGCGGGTCCATAGCGACGTTCAGGCCGACGTGCTTCATCGCGGTCAGCGCGCGCGCTCCCGCCAGCGACGCCCCGATCGCCACCTCCATCGCGACCTTCTCGTTCACCGACCATTCGCAGGCGATGTCGTCCTTGAATTTCGCCACGTTTTCCAGAATCTCCGTGGACGGCGTGCCGGGATAGGCCGCCGCGACGGCGCACCCCGCGCGGTAGGCCGCGTGCGCCACGGCCTCGTTGGCCGACAATAAGACCCTTCGCTCCATCTGCTCCCCTTTCCGTGTTTCCCGGTCCCAGCCGCCGCGCGTTGGCACAGGCGGCAAAAAAGCCCTTCTTTTGTACCAGAAATCGGTCCGCGTGTCGAACGATCCTAACAAACCTTTACTCGGGGGTTGACATCTGTCTGCCGCCGGGGCTAAATTAAGAAGTAAGACGATTGGAGAAGAAAAAATCATCCGCCTCCTGCGTGTCGTTTTGCCGAGGAGAGGGAGATGACCGCGAGGGTGTTTCACTAAACCGCTTACGCGAGGTGTGCTCATGAAACGGATGCTCTGCGTTGCTTTTCTCTCGCTTTCGTTCGCGCTCTGCGCCGTCCGGGCCGGTCCGGTCCTGCGGTCGAGCAGTTCCTCGAGCACGACCTTCGTCGACTTCGGCGAGCATCCCGCCGCCACGCTCACCAA
>CAYVKQ010000108.1:0-9284 GCA_964451945.1 uncultured Lentisphaerales bacterium | reverse complement strand
GCGCCGCGGACGGCGGCGTCCGGACGGCGTCCGCCGGTCAACCTGTGCGTGGTGCTCGACCGCTCGGGTTCGATGGGTGGCGACAAGATCGTCAAGGCCCGCGAGGCGGCGGTCACCGCCCTGCGCCGGCTCGGTGCCGGCGATCTCTTCTCGCTGGTGATCTACGACGACCGCGTCGAAACGGTGATCCCGCCTACGCCGGCCGCCCGGGCCGAATGGATCGAGGCGCGCATCCGCGAGATCCAGCCGCGCGGCAGCACGGCGCTCTTCGGCGGCGTGAGCCAGGGCGCCGCCGAAATCCGGCGCCACATCGAGGACAGGGCCTTCATCCACCGCCTGCTCCTCCTCTCCGACGGCCAGGCCAACGTCGGCCCGAGCTCGCCGATCGACCTGGAGCGCCTCGGCGCCGCCCTGTTCAAGGAGGAAATCTCGGTGAGCACCATGGGCGTGGGGCTCGACTACAACGAGGCGCTGATGACCGGCATCGCCGCCACCAGCGACGGCAACACCTATTTCGTCGAGAATGCCGCCGACCTGCCGCGTTTCTTCGACGCCGAGCTGGGCGACGTCCTCAGCGTCGCCGCCAAGCAGGTGGTGGTGGAGATCACCCTGCCCGAGGGGATCCGCCCCCTCCGCACCGTCGGCCGCGAAGGACGGATCGAGGGGCGCCGCGTCACCTTCGACTTCAACCAGCTCTACGGCGGCCAGGAGAAATACATGCTGCTCGAAGTGACGGTGCCGGCGCAGGCCCCCGACAGCCGCCGCGAGATCGCCGTGGCGCGGGTGGTGTACGAGGACGCGGCAACCCTGAAGCGGGCCGAGGCCGCCGCCCGCGCGGAAGCCTCGTTCACCGCCTCCAGGGCCGAGGTCGAACGCCACATCGACGCCAAAGTGCAGAACGACTACGCACGCAACCGGGCGGCCGAAGCGCGCGAAGAGGCGGTGCGGCGCAACCGCGCCGGCGACTTCGCGGGCGCCGCCGCCGCGATCGTCACCGTCAACGAGGACCTCAGCCAACTGCCCGGCGCCGCCGCCAACGCCGAGGTGCAGCGGCAGATCGACGGCAACGTCGCCGTCAAGCGGGAGGTCGAGGAACGGCCGATGCCCTCCGCGCGTGCCAAGCTCATCTGGACCAAGAGCCGCCAGGACCGTGCACAGCAGGCCGGGGCGATCGCCGACGAGCTTGTCGCGCCGTGAGAAATGCGCTATTGTCGGTGACGCTTGTACAGTCCCTGCGAGCGTCGGCAGTCAGGGTTCGGGCTGAAGACGCTCCCTGAACCCCTAACGCCTAACGCCTACCCCTGCGGGAGTCCGGATGCGCCGTTACACCGCTGCTTTCCTGCTGCTGCTTGTCTCCGCCCTGGTGATTGGCGTGGGGGTGCTGCGGTTGCTGGCGCGCGAACGGGAGCGGGCGCGGCTGCACGAGCGGCTGCAGTACGAGCGGCTGGCCGAAGATGCCGCCGCCGCGGTACGCGTCGCCGTGGGCGTCGTCGAAGCGCCGCTGCTGGCCCGCCTCAAGGCCCTGCCCGCCGAGGCGGTGGCCGGCGGACTGGCGCGGCTCCGCCGCGAGAACCCGCTGGTGCGCAATGTGTTTGTCTACGACGCGCCGCGCCGCCGGTTGCGGCTCCCCGCCCCCGAGGCGCCGGCCACCGAGGAGGAACGCTACTTTGTGCGGCGCTACGAGCCGCTCTTCGCGGGCCGGGTCGGCTGGTCCGACTGCGGCGCGGAAGCGGCGGAGGCGGAGGCCGGCGCGCGCGGGCTGCGCGGCATCCGCCAGCTCAGCGACGCGGCGCAGGCGGGGGAGGACGGCGCGGGCGCCGGCGCCGCGGCGGATGCCTCGGGCTGGATGGTCTGGTTCGCCGACGAGCGGCTCTACAAGCTGGGGTGGGTGGCGCGCGGGCCGCTCCGCTACGGCGTCGAGCTGGAGATGGCGATGGTCGTCGCGCAACTGACGCAGATGCTGCCGCGTACGCTGGCCCCGGGGGTCGGCGTGGCGCTGCTCGACGGCAACCGGCGGATCGTCCACCAGGTCGGCGCGCCTCCCCCGCCGGCGGCCGCCGCGCCGGTCGCCGAACACGCCGTGGGCGCCGCGCTGCCGCACTGGTCGGTGACCGTCACCGCCGCCGCCGGCGCGGCGGGCGGGCGCCTGCTGCTGCCGCTCGGGGCGCTGTTCACGGCGGCGCTGGTCGCCCTGATCCTCGCCACCGGCTGGACGCTGACGCGCGAGGCGGGGCGCAACTGGGAGGAGGCGCGGCGCAAGACCGATTTCGTCGCCAACGTCTCGCACGAGCTGAAGACCCCGCTGACGTCGATCCGCCTCCACGCCGAGATGCTGGAGGCGGGGCGCGTCCCCGCCGCGGAGAAACAGCGCCACTACCTGCGCGTGCTGGTCGGCGAGAGCCGCCGCCTCGCGCGGCTGGTCGACGCGGTGCTCGCGTTCAGCCGCCTCGAGCGGGGCGGCCCGCCGCTGCGGCTGCGGCGCGTCGTCCTGGCCGACGCCGCGGCCGGGGTGTGCGCGGCGGCGGCGCCCGCGGTCGCGGCGGCGGGGATGCGGCTCGAGGCGGCGGTGGCGCCCGCGCTCGCCGCGCGCGCCGACCCCGACGCACTGGCGCAGTGCTTGCACAACCTCATCGACAACGCCCTCAAGTACGCGGCGCGCGGCACGGTGCGGCTCGCCGCCGAGGCGTCCGGCGGACGCGTCCGTCTGCGCGTCCTCGACGAGGGGCCTGGCGTCGCGCCGGCATTGCGCGCGCGGGTGTTCGAACCGTTCGAACGCGCCGATTCCGCGCTCACCGCGGTCAACCAGGGGGTCGGTCTCGGCCTCGCCATTACGCGCCGCCTGGCAGCCGCGATGGGCGGCGCGGTACGGTACGAGCCGGCCCCCGGCGGCGGGGCGTGTTTCGTCGTCGATCTGGAGCTGTGGAGGGAGGAAGGACATGCGCGCGGACAAGCTGAAGGTGCTGGTCGCTGAGGACGACGCCGGGATCCGCTCGGTGCTGGCCGACGTGCTCGAAAGCGAAGGCTACGACGTGATCCCGGCCGGGGACGGCCGCGGGGCGCTGGAGGCCTACCGTGCGCACGCCCCCGACGCCGTGCTGCTCGACATCATGATGCCGGAACTCAGCGGCTACGACGTCTGTCGCGCGATCCGCAAACACGACGCCCGCGTGGCGGTGCTGATGGTCACCGCCAAGGGCGCCGAGATCGACGCCGTGGTCGGCCTCGAGCTGGGGGCCGACGACTACATCGCCAAACCGTTCGGCGTGCACGAGCTGGTGGCGCGGCTGGCGGCGGTGCTGCGGCGGACGCGCGCCCGTCCGGCGCCGACGGCGGACGAAACGGCGGGCGGGGTGTTCCCCTTCGCCGACGCCCGCATCGACACCGGGCGCTACGTCGCCATCCTCGACGGCCGCGAGACGCCGGTGACGGCCACCGAGATGAAGATCGTCGATTGCCTGCGTCGCCACGCCGGCCGGATCGTGACGCGCAACGACCTGCTGAACGCGGTGTGGGGCGTCGACTATTTCGGCAACACCCGCACGCTCGATCAGCACGTGCTGCGGCTGCGCAGGAAGGTGGAACGCGCGCCCGCCGCGCCGCGGTGGCTGCTCACCATCCACGGCGTAGGCTACCGCCTGGCGCAGGAATGACCCCATTCGGCACTCGGCATTCAGCGTTCATTCAACATTGGACTCCACCCGTTTTCCACGTGTCTTCACGGTCAGATCCACCGTTGGACCGCGGTCATTGTTTGCAGGCCCCCGTTGTCGAGCAGCCGCCCGCACCCGGCGGCCCCCGGCGGCCCCCGGCGGCCAGGGTCTGGCCACCGTCCGACCTCTGCGAGGGCGTCCGAAATTTCTTCCGCCCCCTTCCCATCAACGCCGCCATTCGCTATACTTCCACCTAAATACGCACGCCCCGCATCTCTGTGGAGGGGACGGGCGCATTGCCTATGCATCTCGTTCCACAGACGGTTGTCGTGGCATGCGTTCCAAAACGGAACGTGCATGATCCACGGGGACGGAGTCTGCCCGCCGCCCGGAAGTCTCCGGAAAAAGTCCTGACACGATGATGTTGTGACGCTCTCGGGTCTGTGGAAGATGGCGCTTGCCCACTATGCACGACTCCGCACTGGAAGCCGCTTAAGCGGATCGGGTAAGGGTATCCGGTTAATCGTGGCGACTACGTGTGGCGATGAAGTGTGCGACGAAGCGTAAAACGACGAAGTGAGGGACGAAGTGCAGGAGACGAAGGGTATGCTTTGCACCCCGCCTGATGCCTATGCATGGCGGCCGTTTGCACTCTTACCCGAAACACTCACTTACTCGGATTGTATCCGCCCGCCTAACTCCTAGCGCCTAACCCCCGTCCCCTGTCCCCTGTCCCCCGTTCCCTCTCCCATGTCCTCCCTCGTCCGCCATTTTGTCGTCATCCACGTGGCTGCGCTCGTGGTCTACACCTCCTGGGCCTTCGCCGGGACGCGCGTTGCCTGGCTGTGGCCGATCGCCTGGCTCACCCTCGGCGTGATCGAGGCGATGGTGGTCGCGCCTGCTTTGGCCGGGGATGAGTCGTATGCCGACGCCCGCCGCCGTATGGCGTGCGGCGTGGTGCGCGACCCGCTCTTCATCGTCGGCGCGCTGCTGACGCTCTTTCTTGCCTTCCAAGGGTTCAACGGACCGCGCGCGTTGTCCTTCGTGGCGGAACGGGAGATGTGGCAGTTCGGCGACCCGCCGCTGCGGGGGCTCCCTTCGGGCGTGGCGATTCTGGAGTCGGTGCAACTGCTTGCCTGGTTTCCGCCCGCCATCGTCGCCGCCCTGGCGGTGCGCCATGCGCTCGACGCCGCCGGCCGCCGCCTGATGCTGCGCGTGCTGGTGTGGAACGCCGCGGCGTTGTCGCTGCTGGGGTGTCTCCACGTCGCCGGCGGATGGAAACAGATCTACGGCGTCATCCCCATCGACGCGCAGTTTTTCGCCTCGTTCGGCTATCCCAACCACGCCGGGGCGTTCTTTACCTTCACGCTGGTTCTGGGGCTTGGAAGCTGGCTTCACGAACGGGAGTCCCGGCTTCCCTATGCCGACACCATGCTCGCTGCCCTTGCGTTGATTTTCGCCGCGGCCGTGCTTTGCCTCAGCCGCACCTCGATTCTGATGGGTCTGGCGGTGGCGCTGGCTGGCGGAGCGTTCGCCTTCGTCCGGGTCTGGCCGAGCCTCAGACCGGGCGGCAGGATCGTCGTCCCGTTTGTCAGCGCCTTCCTCGCGATCCTCGGCTCGCTGGCGATGTTCGGCAACTATCCCGGCAACCCGGTGCGCCGCGAACTGGGGACGCTCACGGTCTCCGGTCTCTTCCGCCAGGTGTGGGAGCGGGCATTCGAGTTGCTGGTGCCGGCGGCGATCGCCATCTGGCGCGATAACCCGTGGTACGGCGTCGGCGGCTGGGGCTTCCGCCACTTCGTCCCCCTCTACCTCACCCCCGACCAGCACCGCAAGCTTTTCGTCGGCGCCGCCAACGTGCACAACGACTTCTTCAACTTCCTGGCCGAGCACGGCGCGGTGGGCACGGGGCTGCTGCTGCTGGCCGGGCTGATCCTGCTCGTCCCGCTGCTGCGGCGTCTCCCGCCGGCCCGCGCGCGCCGGGCGGCGCTTGCCTGCGGCGCCTCGGTCGGACTCCTCCGCGGCTTCGTCCTCGTCGCCCTCCTCCTGCTCCTCTGCCACAGCGCCATCGACCTCCCGTTCCGCTGCCCCGCAGTCATCCAGACGGTCCTCATCGCCCTCGCCGCGGCCGGCGGCCTCTGCGGCGACGCCCGCCGCGCCGCCGCCCGTCCCCTTGTCATCCGCGGAGTGCCTGCAACATCCTTGCCAGCGCCGGAAGAATGAACCCTCAGATTGCACAATTCTCCCCGCATCTCTTCTGGGATGTGAACCGGGAAGAGCTGGATCCCGAGAAACACCGGAACTATATAGTGCAACGGGTATTGGAGCGTGGACATGATTCGGATTGGGAGTGCTTGAAGGCATGTTATACGATTCAAGGAATCGTTGAAACGGCGCAGACCCTGCGATCATTAGAGCCGACGGCGCTTGCGTTTGCTGCGTGTATCGGCAACGTGGGAAAAGACAGTTTTCGATGTTACACGTGGAGACAATCTCACCCGGCACACTGGATTTGGTAAGGCGCATCCAGGCGGTGCCCTTGCTGTCCGACACGCGCTTGGTCGGAGGCACCGCCTTGGCATTGCAGCTTGGTTCTGCGCAGCCTCGTTTACTTCGATGACGCGGAAGAAGACCCGATGCCGGTCATGCTGCAACCGATGACGTGGAAAACCGCCAAAGAGCGTATCCGGCGCGCCGTGCGCGGGCAGGCACTCGCGTGAACGACATCATGACCCACAAGGCATTCTACGATTGGCAGACCGCCGGCGGCGGCGGGGACGTCTCGCGGCTCATCGCCGTTCTGGAGCGGCTCGACGTCCCCTGGTGCGTGATCGGTGGCTTGGCGGTGAACCACTGGGCCGACGAGCCGGTGGTGACGGCGGATGTGGATGTGGTGATCGCCCTGGAGCGTGTCGACGAGGCGGTGGCGGCACTGGAAGCCGAGGGGTTCCGGTCCGAGCGGTTTCCAGGGTCCGTCAATTTGCAGGGCGGTTCCAGGGTCGGCATCCAGATCTCGACGGAAGAGCGCTACCGCGCGGTTCCGTCGCGCGCCGTCGCCGCCGACGTGTGGGGCATCCTGATGCGGGTCGCTTCGCTTGAGGACACGCTGCAGGGCAAACTGGCCGCCTACGCCGATCCGCAGCGCCGTCCCAGCAAACGGCGGAAGGACCTGCTCGACATCCTCCGCCTGCTGGAGGCCCATCCCGAACTGGAACCCCGCGTGCCCGCCATCGTGCGTGAAAAACTCAGAGAACCATGAGCAATCACCTCAACGTTTAGCGCTAAACGTTGTTCGATTCCAAACACACATTCGCCATACTTTTACACCATGAAACATCCGACTGATCTTTCCGCCACTCGGTCCCCCATGCCGCCGCTCATGATCCTGTGCGGCGGCAAAGGTACGCGTCTGCGCGACGTGACCGAACTGCTTCCCAAACCGATGGTTCCGGTCGGTGAGCAGCCGATCGTTTGGCACATCATGCGCAGCTACGCGGCCTTCGGCGTCAGGCGCTTCATCCTCTGCCTCGGCTATAAGAAGGATTGTTTCGTCGATTATTTCCTGAACTTTCACGCCTACGCCGCCGATATCACCGTACAGCTCGGGAAACACGGCGCCATCACCTATCACGACCATACCGTCGAGTCCGACTGGGAGGTGACCTTGGCCAACACCGGCATCGACACGATGACCGGCGGCCGCGTCGCGCGCGCGGCAAAATACCTGAGGGAGGATGACGCGACCTTTTTCCTGACCTATGGTGACGGCGTGTCGGACATCGACATCGGCGCGCTCCTGACCTTCCACCGTAAGAGCGCCAAACTGATCACCGTCTCTGCTGTCCACCCCGAAGGACGTTTCGGCGAAATGCGACTTGAAAAAAACATGGTCGCCGGCTTCGAAGAGAAACCCGCCCGCCTCAACGCTTACATCAGCGGCGGATTCATGGTCGTGCAAAAAGAGTTCATCACGCGTTACCTTTCGAACGACAATGATCTTTTTTTCGAGCAGGCACCGATGCACCAGGCCATGGAGGATGGCGAAATGGCCGCCTACGCGCACGAAGGCTTCTGGCAGTGCATGGACACGCCCCGCGAGTACCAGTTGCTCAACGACTTATGGAAAACCGGCAACGCTCCTTGGGCGGTTCTTTGGAAATAAGACCTGCACCACGAAGGCACGAAGCCCACGAAGGGAAAATCCTATGGTTTTTGATGAGTTGTCAAACAGAGTGATTGGCTGTGCCATTGAGGTTCACCGTATTCTCGGTCCAGGTTTGCTGGAATCCGCGTATGAACAATGCCTCGCATTCGAATTAGAGAATGCCGACATCCCCTTTCAGACACAGAAATCACTACCTGTCGTTTACAAAAAAATCCGGCTGGACTGCGGATATCGAATGGATATTGTTGTCGACAACACATTGCTCCTCGAACTTAAAAGTGTTGAGATTCTGTTGCCGATTCACGAGGCGCAACTGTTAACTTACCTGAAACTGTCTGGTATTCGTACAGGACTGCTTCTCAATTTCAATGTAGCCGTGTTAAAAAACGGTATCAAACGTTTTATCCTCTAACTCCCCTTCATGACCTTCGTGCCTTCGTGGTGAATAATGAATTTCTCAGCATTAAAAAACAAGCGGGTCTTTCTGACCGGCCATACCGGCTTCAAGGGTTCCTGGCTGGCCATTTGGCTCCACCGCCTCGGTGCGGAGGTGTATGGCTATTCCCTGCCGCCGCCGACCGATCCCTCTAATTACGCCCTCTCCCGCGTCCGCGATCTCATGCGCGGCGAAACGATCGCCGACATCCGCGACCGCGCGAAGATGGCCAATAGCATGGCCGCCTTTCACCCCGACGTGGTGTTCCACCTGGCGGCGCAGCCGCTGGTTCGGGACAGCTACGAGAAGCCCGCCGAGACGTTCGATGTGAACGTCATGGGCACAGCCAGCGTCTTGGACGCGGTGCGCGGGCTGAAGCGCCCCTGCGCGGTCGTCTGTGTCACGACCGACAAGTGCTATGAGAACCGCGAGCAGGTCTGGGGCTACCGCGAATGCGACCCCATGGGCGGATACGACCCCTACAGCGCCAGCAAGGGCGCGGCAGAGATCCTGATCGCCTCTTACCGTCGTTCGTTCTTCAACCCCGCGGGCCTTGCAGATCACGGCGTGCAGCTCGCCTCGGCCCGCGCAGGCAATGTGGTTGGCGGCGGCGACTGGGCTCGCGACCGCATCGTAACCGATCTGGTCGCGTCGCTCACCGCAGGCCGAGCGGTGCCGATCCGTAATCCCCACGCCATTCGTCCCTGGCAGCATGTCCTTGAGCCGCTCTCTGGATATCTCACTTTGGCAGCCGCGATGATCGAGACACCCGACGCAAAATGGGCATCCGGCTGGAACTTCGGGCCTGTGTCGGGAACTGAGATGTCAGTCGGCGATCTAGCTTCTGCTTTTGTTGGGGCGTGGGGATCGGGCAAATGGATTGATCAAAGCACGCCGGATCAACCCCATGAGGCTTCCATTTTGCGTCTGAGCATCGAGAAGGCCGGATGGGAACTCGGCTGGCGCCCGCGCTGGACCTGCGGGGAAATGGTTGCGCGTACCGCGCAGTGGTATAAAACCGTCTTGCGCGAAG
>CAYVKQ010000107.1:0-9349 GCA_964451945.1 uncultured Lentisphaerales bacterium | reverse complement strand
GCCTCGACGCCGGTGATTGTCTTGAAGGCGCCCGGCTTGTCGGCGGCGTTGTAGAAGTGGCGGGCGAGGAATTTGCGCAGGATCTCGTCGACCAGCGTCGACTTGCCCGAGCCCGAGACGCCGGTCACGCAGACGAAGCAGCCGACCGGGAAGGCGACGTCGATCGTCTGCAGGTTGTTGGCCGAGGCGCCGGTGATCGCAAGCCACTGCTTCCCCGGCGCCATCCGTTCGCCGGGAGGGGTGATCGCCTTGGCGCCGGTGAGGTAGGCGGCGGTTTCGGAACGCGGCGCCCGCAGCAGCCCCTTCAGGTCGCCCTGGTAGACCACTTCGCCGCCGGCGCGGCCGGCGCCGGGGCCGAGGTCGATGATGGTGTCGGCCTCGCGGATCATCTCCTCGTCGTGCTCGACGATCACCACCGTGTTGCCCCGCTGCTGCAGGCGGCGCAGCATGGCGATGAGCCGTTCGTTGTCGCGCGGATGGAGGCCGATGGTCGGCTCGTCGAGGACGTAGAGGACGCCGACCAGCCCCGAGCCGATCTGGGTCGCCAGCCGGATGCGCTGCGTCTCGCCGCCCGAGAGGGTGGCGCTGGGGCGGTCGAGGGTGAGGTATTCGAGCCCCACGTCGACCAGGAAGCCGAGGCGGCGCCGGATCTCCTTGAGGACTTCGGCGGCGACCCGCGCCTCGTGGTCGGGGAGAACGAGGCTCTCGAAAAAGAGGCGGCTGTCGCGCACCGTCATGGCCATCACGTCGACGATGGAGCGTCCGCCCACGGTGCAGGCGCGCGCTTCGGGGCGCAGCCGCGCCCCGCGGCAGGCGGGGCACGGCTGGGTGCTCATGTAGCGGGCGAGCCGTTCGCGCACCTCGTCGATCTCCGTTTCGTTGTAGCGCCGCTGCAGGTTGGGGATCACCCCTTCGAACGGCTTGCGGTGCGTGCGCCAGGCCCCCTTCATCCAGTAGGCCAGATCGATGGGTTGCCCGCCGGTGCCGTGCATCAGCGTTTCGCGGAAGGCGGCGGGGAGGTCGCGGTAGGGGACCGCCATGTCGATCTTGTAGAAACTGGCGACGGCGCGCAGCAGGTGGCGGTAGTAGAGGATCAGGCTGCGGCCGCCGCGGCGCCACGCCTGGACCGCGCCGTCCTCCAGGGAGAGGTCCTTGTCGGGGACGATCAGCTCTTCGTCGAAGACGAGCTGCACGCCCAGGCCGGCGCAGACGGGGCAGGCGCCGAAGGGGCTGTTGAAGGAGAACGACCGCGGCTTCAGCTCCTCGAAACTGATGCCGCAGGCGGCGCAGGCGTTTTTCTCGGAGTAGATCTCCTCGCGCTCGCCGCCGCCGGGGGGCGTCTGCAGGACGCGGACGACCCCGGCGCCCTGCTTCAGCGCCAACTCGACCGAGTCGGTGAGGCGGGAGCGAATGGCGGGGGCGACGACCAGGCGGTCGACCACGGCGTCGATCGTGTGCGTTTTGGTCTTGGCCAGCGCGGGGACGTCGTCGAGCTCGTGGAACGCGCCGTTCACCCGCACGCGGACAAAGCCCTGGCGGCGCGCCGCCGCGAAGACGTCCTCGTGGCGCCCCTTGCGTCCCTTGACCAGCGGCGCGAGCACGGCCAACCCGGTCTTTTCAGTGAGCGCCAGCAGTCGTTCGACGATCTGCTCGGCGCTCTGCTTCTCAACCGGGCGGCCGCATTCGGGACAGTGCGGATGGCCGATGTTGCCGTAGAGGAGGCGCAGGTAGTCGTGGATCTCGGTCGTGGTGGCGACGATCGAGCGCGGGTTGTTGCCCGAAGTCCGCTGCTCGATGGCGATGGCTGGCGAGAGCCCCTCGATGTGCTCGACGTCCGGTTTCTGCATCTGGTCGAGAAACTGCCGGGCGTAGGCCGAGAGGCTTTCGACGTAGCGGCGCTGCCCCTCGGCGTAGAGCGTGTCGAACGCCAGCGACGACTTGCCCGAGCCGCTGAGTCCCGTGATGACGGTCAGGCGGTTGCGCGGGATGCGCACGTCGATGCCGCGCAAGTTGTGCTCGCGCGCGCCGATGATGAGGATGTCGCCCTGGTCAGCCATGGCCCGCCTCGGAACCGGTTGCCGGCGCGCTCACAGCGTGACCATCCGGTCCTTCGGTGGCGTCGCGTCGGCGTCATCGCTTCCGAGATACGGCTCGGTGCGGTAGACGACGACCCGCTGCAGGCGGTTCAGGATATCCTGCATGGCATCAAAAGACTGCTGGCACTCGGCGACGGTCTTCTTCATCTCCGGCGTGTTGGCCTGCTGCTGCAACATGTAAAGGTAGGTGGCAATCAGCGTCGCCGGCTGCCCCAGGTGGTGGCACAGCGCCGCTAGGCTCTCGACCATCACCCGCTGGCGTTCGGAATGGAGGAGGCGGTCCTGTTGCTCCTTGATGATGCGGATCCGCTCGGCCGCCTGCCGCACGATTTCGGTCATGTACTGCTGCATGGCGGTGAGGTCGTCGGTGTCTTGCGAGAGCTGGATGCGCACCGGCATCTCGCCGCTCGCGAGGGTGTGCAGGTAGTTGCGCAGGCGCACGATGTTGAGCGGATACTTGCCGAGGAGCGCGTAGCCCGAAATCATGATCGCCAGCGTCGCGACGCAGACCCCGGCCGCGACCGGTCCCGAAACGGCGCCGCTCTTCATATCCTCCTGCCAGAGCCACACGAGGCAGAGCATCGGCAGCACGGTGATGAGGAGCGAAGCGACCGCGAGCTGCGCCCAGGCGCCGCGGCGCGACAGCGAGAACGAATCGAGAAAGCGGCGCGGCCTGGTGGCCGGGTGCGGAGGCACGGCCCTTTTCCTGCGGACCGCCGACGGCACAGGGGCGGCGGGGCGCGAGGCCTGGACGTTCAGGAAGGTGTCCACCACGGCCGGGTCGAACCACTTCCCCGCTTGCGCGCGGAGGTAGGCCTGCACCTGAGCCGGCTGCCATGGCGCGCGCCGCGGATGTCCCGCGCACAGCTCGTCCCACACGTCGGCCACCGCGAAGATCCGGGCGGCTAGGGGAATCGCTTCGCCCTGCAGCCCGTTCGGAAAGCCCGAACCGTCCCACCGCTCGTGGTGGTGCAGCGGAATCGCCAGGGCCGGCCGCAGCAGGGGGATCGACCAGAGCATCTCCTGGGCGCGGACCGGGTGCAGGCGGATGGCCGCCTTTTCGCGGGGGGCCATCTGCTCCCACTCCAGCACGTCGTCCGCGTCGGTCGCGGTCTTGCCGATGTCGTGGAGGATCGCGCCGCGCCGGAGGACGGCGATCTCGTCCTCGGGGACCTTCAGCTCGCGCGCCACCGCCACCGTCAGGTCGGTCACGCGGCGCGTGTGGCCCACCGGCTCCACGCCGATCATCTCCTGGGAGAACGCCCACTTCTCGAGAATCGCGTCGAGGGCGGTCTCCATCTCGCTCTGGACGCGCGCGTATTCGAGCCGCTGCGCCGCGAGCTTCCGCGGCCGGTCCTGCTGGATGATGTTGCGCACGCGGGCGCGCGCTTCCTCCTCCTGCAGCGGCCCGGGAAGGATCTCATCGGCACCGACCTCCAGCGCCCGCAGGCGCGCGGCGGCGTCGTTCTGCGCCGTGATGCAGACGACCGGGATGTCGCGCATCAGGGGATCAATCCGGATCTGCCGGCAGATGTCGACGCAATCCCGATCGGGAAGCGACGATCCGAAAAGAATCAGGTCGGGCATCCCCAGGGCGGCCATGGCGAGTGCCTGCGGGGTGGTGATCGCCGCGTTGATGGCATAGCCGTCCGGCTCGAAGACCGCGACCAGGCGGTTGCGCGACTGTGTGTCGGGCTCCAGAATCAACAACGTATGCGCCGGCGGCGTCTGCCCGGCGAGGGTTGGGGTATCCATAGAAGAATCCCGTTCGTATGGCGACAGTATGCCACTCGGGGATCGATGCGGCAATTCTAATTACGCCGGGATTTGCGGGATTGACCGCGGCCCCGTTTAACCGATATTCTTATGGCATTCATTGACGCACAAAGGTGCGCGCCATTCGGAACACGGATCAGCCATGCCACAGGAAAACAACGAGCCGGTCAGCCTCGATCTCGATTTTGCCCCAAGCTGGGCGCGACAATCTCCCGAAGAGGCGCTCAAGCGTTACGCCCGCGACGCGCACGACGGCGACGGCGACGGGCGCGAGGGACGGGGGCGGCACGGCGACTGGGGCGACCGCGGCGCGCACCGCGACCGGCCGCGCCGCGAGGAGCGCCGCGGCGGTTTCGAGAAGATCGGGCGCCGCGCCCGCGACGAGCGGGATGGTCCTCCGCCGCCGGCAAGGGCGCCGATGTCCGTCGCCCCCCGCGAGGAGCGCCCCGCGCGCGGACCCGACGCCGGCGGGGCGGACCGCGGCTACCGCGGCCCGCAGCCCGAGCCGGAGTTGCTCCCCTTCGAGTTGCGCCTCCTTCCCGAGCAAAAGGCGCTGGGGACCATCATCCGCCGCGTTCAGACGTCGCACCGCGCCTACCCCCTGCGCGACATCGCCCACCTCTTTCTCGACAACCCCGCCTCCTGCCTGGTGCGCATCGAGTTGCGCAAGGACCAGCCGCCCGAGGCGCGTGTCTACCAATGCAAGGTGTGCGGCCTGCCCGCGCTGAGCGGCGAGGAAATCGCGGCGCACATCCTTGCAACCCACATCGACCACTTTTTCGATGTCGCCGACATCGAGGGCGAGGCTCCCTCGGGCCATTTCACCTGCGTCGCCCGCTGCGGTCTTTCGGGAACGTTCCTCGGTCCGCCGAACCACCACAGCTACGCGGCCAAGGTGCAGGAGATGCTGCGCACCCGCTACCCGAACCTTTCGCCGGAGGCGTACCACGCCCGGATCGAGATGATCCGCGACCCGGAGGCGATCGAGCAGTGGCGCGAGCAGTCGAAGAAACGGCGGCTTTACCGCCTCAAACCGGCACCCGCGCCCGAAAAGCCGGCCGAAGCCGACGCGCCGGCGGAGACTCCGGCCGGGACCGCGCCCGCCGCCGAGGCGCCACCGGCGGAACCCGCCGAAGCGGCCGCCTCGCCGGCAATGGAGCGCGACGCCGCCGAACGGCTGCTGCAGCGCGAGATCCTCCCGGGGCAGATTGCCGCCGCCCGCTCGCTGGTGGCCACCGTCGACATCGTGCGCAGGACGCCCAGCCAGAAAATCGCCTACGCCCTGCGCGAGGCGCTGTTCCGGGAGAACAAATTTCCCGCCTCGCTTTTCTTCGCCCTGCGCGGCGCCTTCCGCCACCGCAAGCTCTGCCTGTTCAAGGCAAACGACCCCCGCGGTCCGGACTTCGTCGTGGTGACGACGCCGGTTGCGCTCGATGTCTCGCACACCACCGAGGAGCTGCGGACAATGCTCGGCTTCGTTATCGACCATCCCGGCGCCACGCGCCAGGAGTTGTTCGCCGCCGTCGCCGGCGCCGACGAGGCGAAACAGCAGGCCGCCGCCACCTCGCTCAACTGGCTCGTCGAGCGCGGCCATGTAGTCGAGTACTACAACGGCATCCTCTGCGCTCCGATGGAACACCCCAGGTTCCGCTACCTGCCGGAAGAGCGTCCGGGAAGCGGGGTCCGCGGACCCGCGCACCGGCAGGAAGGGACGCCGCGGAAGGCACCGCCGCCGGCCGCGCCCGCAGAGGCGGCGCCTTCGCCCGAGCCGGCCGCCGCCGCCCCGCAACCCGAAGCTGCGCCGCAGGTGCAGAAAGAGGCCACCGCGGCACTTGCGTCCGAGACCACGCCACAGCCCGAGGCGGCCACACAGCCCGAATCCGCGGCGGCCGACACGCCGGAGGTTCCCGCCGCGGGCGAGCCCGCGCCCGAAGCCGTCGCACAACCTCAGCGATAGGCCCTGGGTTCGATGCCGAGCTGGCGGATGCGGTAGTTGAGGATGCGCGGCGTGGTGCGCAGAAAACGCGCCGCGGCGGCGGCGTTGCCACTGTGCTTCTTCAGTGCGTCGACGATGATCTCGCGTTCGTAGCTGCCGACCAGGGTCTGCAGACTCGCCCCCTCCTCGGGGAGAATGGCGGTGTGCGTGGCCTCGCCCGTCTGCAAGGTCGGCGGCAGCGTGTAGCCGTGGATCACGTCGTCGGTGGCGGTGAGCACGGCGCGCTCGATGCAGTTTTCCAGCTCGCGCACGTTGCCGGGCCAGTGGTAGGCCATGATCATGTTGATGGCGGGCGTCGAAATGCGCAGCACCCGCTTGCCGTAGAGCTCGCCGTATTTTTTTAGGAAGTGCTCGGCCAGCAGCAGGATGTCGCAGCGCCGCTCGCGCAGCGGCGGCAGGTAGATGGGGAAGACGTTGAGCCGGTAGTAGAGGTCTTCGCGGAACCGCCCCTCCTGGATCGCCTGTTCGAGGTTGCGGTTGGTCGCCGCGATGACGCGCACGTTCACCGTAACCGGCGTGTCGCCGCCGACCCGCTCGAAGCTCCGCTCCTGCAGCACGCGCAGCAGCCGGACCTGGACGGCGGCCGAGATGTCGCCGATCTCGTCGAGAAAGATCGACCCTCCGTGGGCCAGCTCGAACCGCCCCTTGCGCTGCTGCTGCGCGCCGGTGAAGGCCCCTTTCTCGTGGCCGAACAGCTCGCTCTCGATCAGGGTTTCGGGAAGGGCGGCGCAGTTGACGCTGATAAAGGGGGCGTCGCGCCGGACGCTGCCGAAGTGGAGGGCGCGGGCGACCAGCTCCTTGCCGGTTCCCGATTCGCCGCGGATCAGCACCGTCGCCAGGCTGTCGGCGACCTGGGCGACCTGCTCGAACACCGTGCGCATGCCGCGCCCCTTGCCCACGAGGTTCGCCGGCTGGTACTGGTCGCCCAACTGGCGCCGCAGCCGCTCGTTCTCGGCCTTCAGGCTTTCGCGCTCGGCCAGCGCCTCGCGCATCGCCGCCACCGCCTCGGCCAGCAGGTTCGCCAGCAGCACCAGGAAGGAGAGGTCGGCCTGCAGTTCGGTGTCCGGCGCGGTGGCGCGGTCGACGCTCATGGTGCCGATCACCTGGCCGCGGTGGATGATCGGCACGCAGATGAAGGCCGACGATTTGCCGGTGCGCGCCCGCGTCCGGTTGAGAAAGCGCGGGTCGCGGCTGATGTCGGGCACCAGCAGCGGCCGCCCCGTCGCCGCGACCATGCCGGTGATCCCCTCGCCCAGCGGGTACTCGCCGCGGCGCGCCTCCTCGCGGGTCAGCCCCAGCGACGCCTCGATCGTGAAGATGTCGGTATCGGGCTTGCGCAGCGTCAGGCACCCGTTCGCCATCTTCTTCTCGCGGGCGAGGATGTCGAGCACGTCCTGCAGCAGCCCCGTCACGTCCTGGCGGTGCGTCAGCGCCCGCGAGACGGCGTACAACACGTCCAGATCGGACGACCGGTCGGGCGGCTTTGCCCCCACCGCGGAGCCTGCCGCGGCGGGAGTCGGCATTGACTGCAACGGACCGGCGGAAGCGGAGTCGGCGGTAACGGTATGCATGCCTTTCAGTATAGCCGCCCGGAGCGGAACCAGGCAAGCGCGCCTGGTCCTCCTCGTACATTTGTGTTGCTTCAAAAAAAACCAGGGCACAAGAGTGTATGTTTTTCGGTGAATCGGGCCATAATCACTCCGTTTGCATCGCCAGAACGCGGGGATAACACGATAAATGTCCGCTTGGCATGTGCCGTGCATTTCCGCCTCCCCGGAGGCTGGGCAAGGCCCAATAGAAACGACCATGCAGCAAGCGAAAACCGAAGCAGATTCCTCTTGTCAGAGCCCGCAGCCGGGCCGGCTGCAGCGGCCCGGACCCCAGGGGCTGTACGATCCCGCCTGCGAACACGACGCCTGCGGCGTCGGCTTTCTCGCCCGTCTCGACGGTGTGCCCACGCACGAGCTGGTCGCGCGCGCCGGCGAGGTGCTGCAAAACCTGCTGCACCGCGGTGCCGCCGGCGGCGACCCCGCCACCGGCGACGGCGCGGGCGTGCTGACGCAGATCCCCGATCCCCTCTTCCGCCGCCTGCTGGCGGCCGAGGGGGTCGCACTGCCGCCGCCCGGCGGGTACGGGGTGGGGGTGTTTTTCCTCGCCCGCGAAGCGGCGCCGCGCGCGGCGGCGCAACAGTGCATCGAGGCGGTCCTGCGCGAACGGGGGCTGGCCCTGCTCGCCTGGCGCGCCGTGCCGACCGACGACACCGTTCCCGGCGCCCAGGCGCGGGCGGCGCAGCCGGCGGTTCTGCAGGCGTTCGTCGGCGGCAACGGCCTTGCCGGCGATGCGCTCGAACGGTCGCTCTACGTCGCACGCAAGCAGATCGACCGCTGCATCCGCGAGCGCCGCCGCGACGACGAGCGGTGCTACCTCGCCAGCCTCTCCTGCCGCACCGTCGTCTACAAGGGGATGCTGATGGGCGGACAGGTGGCGCGCTTCTACCGCGACCTCGCCGATCCCGATTACCGCTCGGCCCTGGCGGTGGTCCACCAGCGCTACAGCACCAACACCTTTCCCTCCTGGGAGCTGGCCCAGCCCTTCCGCTGCCTGGCCCACAACGGCGAAATCAACAGCCTGCGCGGCAACGTGCGCAAGATGGAGGCGCGCGAGGGGGCCCTCGGCCGGGGGCTGCTGGGCGACGACGCGGCGCGGATCCTCCCCGTCATCGAGCCCGGCGGCAGCGACTCGGCGGCGCTCGACAACGCCCTCGAGCTGCTCGTCCGCGGCGGCCGCGACCTCCCCCACGCGATGATGATGCTGATGCCGCAGGCGTGGGGCGGGCACTATCCGCTCGGACCCGACCAGCGCGGTTTCTTCGAATATCACGCCGGCCTGATGGAGCCGTGGGACGGCCCCGCCGCCGTGGTCTTCAGCGACGGCGGGGTCGTCGGCGCCATGCTCGACCGCAACGGCCTCCGCCCCGCGCGCTACACGCGGACGCGCGACGGTTTCGTCGTTCTCGCCTCGGAGAGCGGTGTGGTCGCCCTGCCGCCCGATGCCGTTGCCGAGCAGGGGGCGCTGCGTCCGGGCGAGATGATCGTCGCCGACCTCGTCCGCGGCCGTCTGCTGAAGAACGCCGAGATCAAGAGCCTCGTCGCCCGCCGCCAGCCCTACCGCCGCTGGGTCGAGGAGCACCGCGTGAGCGTCCACGGCCTTTTCGGCGCCGTCGCCGCCGTCGCCCCCGACACCGCCACTCTGCTGCCGCGGCAGCGTCTCCACGGCTACACCCGCGAGGATCTGGAGACGGTCCTGGCGCCGATGGCCGCCAAGGGGCACGAGGCCGTCGGCTCGATGGGGTACGACGCTCCGCTGGCCGTCTGCTCGGACCGCCCGCAGCTCCTCTACAACTACTTCAAGCAGCTCTTCGCCCAGGTGACCAACCCGCCGATCGACCCGATCCGCGAGGAGCTGGTGATGTCGCTGATGA
>CAYVKQ010000106.1:4129-9361 GCA_964451945.1 uncultured Lentisphaerales bacterium | reverse complement strand
GGCGGTTGCCGCCCTTGACATGTCCGGGCGTCCTCCTGTACGGTAGCACCATGATTTGTCGAACGGGTCGGCGCGCGCGCCGGTGCAACCAAGGGACGGCATGGACCGCATACTGATCGGCAAGGGCGAGCGTCCCGTCGAACTGCTCGCGAAATACGGCAACCGCCACGGTTTGGTCGCGGGCGCGACCGGCACCGGCAAGACGGTGACGCTGATGGTGCTGGCCGAGGGGTTCTCCCGCATGGGCGTCCCCGTGTTCATGGCCGACATCAAGGGCGACGTCGCCGGCCTGGCCGCCGCCGGCACCCCCGGCGAGAAACTCCTGCAGCGCGCCGCCGCCGTGGGCGTCGACGGCTACACGCCCGCGGCGAACCCCGTCGTCTTCTGGGACGTGTTCGGAACGGCGGGCCACCCCGTCCGCACGACCGTCAGCGAGATCGGCCCGACGCTGCTGGCGCGGATGCTGGAGATCAACGATGTCCAGACCGGTGTGCTGGAGATCGCCTTCAAGCTCGCCGACGACGAGGGACTGCTGCTGCTCGACATGGACGACCTGCGGACGCTCCTCGGCTTCGTCGCCGGGAACCGCGCCGAGCTGTCGAAGCGCTACGGCCTAGTCAGCGCGCAGTCAATCGCCGCGATCCAGCGCGCGCTGCTCGGCCTCGAACGCGAAGGCGCCGTTTCGTTTTTCGGCGAGCCGGCGCTGGAGCTGGGCGACCTGATGCGCACCGACCTCGGCGGGCGCGGGATCATCCACATCCTGGCCGCCGACCGCCTCTACCTCAAGCCGCGCCTCTTCTCGAGCTTCCTCCTCTGGCTGTTGTCGGAGCTCTACGAGAACCTGCCCGAGGTGGGCGACCTCGACAAGCCCAAGCTCGCCTTCTTCTTCGACGAGGCCCATCTGTTGTTCGACGACGCCCCGCCGATGCTGCGGCGGCGCGTGGAGCAGGTGGTCCGCCTGATCCGCTCCAAGGGCGTGGGCGTCTATTTCTGCTCGCAGTTCCCCGACGACGTGCCCGACGAGATTCTGGGGCAGCTCGGCAACCGCGTGCAGCACGCGCTGCGGGCCTTCACGCCGCGCGACCAGAAGGCGGTGAAGACCGCGGCCGAGACGTTCGTCCCCAACCCCGCGCTCGACGTCGCGAGCCTCCTCGCCCGGCTCGGCGTCGGCGAGGCGCTGGTCTCCACGCTGCAGGAGAAGGGGATCCCGATGCCGGTGGAGCACACGCTGATCGCGCCGCCGCGCTGCCGCATGGGAACGCTCACGGCGGAGGAGCGGGCGGCGGTGATGGCGCGCAGTCCGGTCGGCGGACGCTACGACAAGCCGGTCAACCGCGAATCGGCCCACGAGGTGCTGACCCGCCGCCTGGAGCAAGGGCGGACCGCCGCCGAGCCCGCTGCCAAGGCGCAACCGGCGCATGCCGCCAAACCGGCGGACACCGACTCCGAGCGCGGCGCCGTCGGCCGCTTCCTGTGGGGGACCAAGCGCCGGCAGGGGATGGTCGAGACGCTGGCCAAACAGGCCGCCCGCACGGCAGGCAGCCAGATCGGCCGCCGGATCCTCCGCGGACTGCTGGGCGGCATCCTGGGCTCGTCGCGCCGCTGAGGCGGCTTCATCGCATTCGCCCGCCGCCTTTACCACGGGGAATAGGAGTACGGATCCATGCCCGCGGTCATCGGCTCCGTGTACAGCGCGAACCCGGGATCCACGTGATCCGGCGCCAAATCCTCGACGGGGGGCAGACCAGACGGCGGTTCGGCCGGCGGCGCGAGCTGCTGCGCCACCACCACATCGCCCGGGTTGTTGATCTCGAACCAGAAGATGTTGCCGTTGGCCCCGGCGGCCAGATAGACTACCACCTCGTTCCATCCGGCCTTCAGCGGCACCTTGACCTTGTTGCCGAAGTTGATGGCGAAATTCCAGCTCGTGCCGCCCGTGTTGAACACCCGTTCGCCGTTCACCATCACCCGCATCCACCAGTCGGCGCCGATTCCGATGACCGCCTCGCGCGCCCGCGTGCTCCAGATGTAGGTGACGGCGATCGAAGCCAGGCCCTCCTTGGCCCCGAAGATCTTCCCCAGGTCGTTCTGGCCGTCCAGCCCCAGCCCGTTGGCGGAATCGCTGGGCCGGATCCAGCGGAGCGCCGCGCCCAGGGAGTTGCGCGTCTCGAACGCCAGGTCCCGCTGCGCCGCGCACGCATCCAGATCGTCCCGGTCGAGGGGCCTGCCGGGGTGTTCCGACGCGGGCGGGAACGGCCCCATGACCATCCATTCGTTCACCGGGGTCGTCGGCATGACCGATTTGATCTCGAACAGCCGCTGGACCAGCGCCTCGGAGCTGCGCAGCCCGAGATTGGCCAGCACCAGGCTGTGCAGGCGGTTCACCTGCCACAGCGTGCGCCTCCGGTTGTTCGCCAACCGCCCGTCCGACAGGGGGGCGACCTTCGGCTTCTGCGTCTTCGGGTCGATCTCCTTGACCAGCGGATCCATCTCCCGGCTGACCGCGATGTCGGCCATCCGCCTGGGCTCGGCCTGGAAGAACACGACCCGTCCCCTGCCTACCGGCAACACGCCGGCCAGGCCGTCCAGCAACGGCACGAAGGCCTTGTCGTCCGATGTCACCCTGATCAGGTCCGCCGCCGCCCGCCAATGCAGATTCTGGGGACCCACCCCCTGCAGCAGAGGATGCGGCGCGGCCGCGATCGAGCCCGCAGTATTGACCCGCGCCTTCTCCGCCTTCACCCGGCCCGCGAAGAGCGGATCGGCCGCCAGCGCTTCGTCCGCATACAGCGCCAGCACATCGCCGCCCTTGCGCAGGAAGCCAGCCACCTGTGCGCGCTGTGCCGCTAGGCTTTCCGCCCTGCCCACCACCAGCACATGGCGGTCGGGATTCGGCTCCTTCGGTTCGAGCGCGGCCGCGAAACCGAAACCCTCCACCACCTTGACCGTCGCGTCGTCGAGACAGACCGCCGTCTTCTCGCTCCGTGTTTCGAGCGGCGTCCGCAGATAGCGGACCAGGTTGGCGGCCACCCGGTCGGCGCCCGGCTCCCTGCCCACGCGGTCGACGAGGTCGAGCTGGCAGAACACAACCTCGCCCCGGCCGTGCCGCCAGCTCATCAACGGCGTGTAGGAGAGGTCGAACTCGCAGTCCAGAACCGTCTGGAACGGCCCGAAGTGCGGCGTTTCGATGACCGCCGAGGCCACGCTGCCGCGGTTGCCGATGCGGAAGGAACGGGTTGACACGGCGAGACGGTCGCCCGCCGGCCCTTCGGAAATCAGCGTGGCATGCCCCTGCCAGTCGCGCAAGGCCTCCGCCGTCAGGCCCGCCGCCAGCGGATGGTCCGCCCGGCGCACGAAGACCTGGCGCGGACTCCGGTCCTCATGGCGGAACCCGATCTTGTCGAGCTCGGGGCAGTGCTGCTCGAACACCACCACGCGCAGCCCCGCCGCCACATCCTCCGCCGTGAAGGGCAGTTTCTTCAGCCCCCGCAACGCCCGGCGTCCGAGTGCCAGCACCCGTCCGTCGCCGCCGCGTTTCGCGCCGCCTGTCGGCCAGGGCTCGGTCGCCGCGCCCAGCGCGTTCAACCAGGCCGTCGTCTCGCCCTGGGGGTCGAACACGAAAAAGGGCGCGCTCTTGGCAACGCTGGCTGGCGCGGGACGCGGATAGGCCGTGAGCGCGAAGCGGTCTTCCGCCACCGGCCGGCCGGCCGCCGCGTCCCGGACAGTCAGGTTCAGATCGTACTCCACCGGCGCCGCGGCGTCCGGCAGCCGGAAACGGAACGGCGCCTTGGCGCGCGAATAGGGACTCATCTTCCGGCTCAGCCGGCCCTCGGCCGCCACCTTGCCGGACGCCTTTTCCCGGAGTTCCCAGCGGGCTTCCCACAGGGCGTCCCCGACCGGCTGGTCGTAGATGCCCAGCAGCGTTTTCTCGACGGTCTCGCCGGCATAGAAGTTGTGGTCCTTCAACGAGAACTCGTTTTCCGGACCGCCGATCCAGGCCATCGTCGGCAACCGCAGCTGCGAGGCCGCCCATTGAAAGGCGGATTTGTCAGGGCTCGGCGAACCCACGCCGATGTTGCCGGCCCAGTGGTTGAAGGGAAGGCCGAGAAAACGCCAGGCCCGTCCCCCCCGCAGCAGGGCCTCGCTTCTCAGGGCATCGAGCCGCGGATAGAAGCCGACATCCAGACCCCACGTCCCCAGCCGTGGCCGTTTGAAGGAGATGTATTCGCGGTACTCGTCGGTTTCGCCTTCGTAGGCCGTGTCGCCGATCAGCCGGGCGGCGTATTCCGTGACGTACGTGACTCCGCCTTTCTCGTAGTCCACGTTGAAGGTTCCGAGCAGTCCTTCAACGGTGAAGAAGAGCCTGTCGCCCTTCTCGGACCACTCCAGCATCCAGTCCTCGACCTCCTGGATCGGAGTGTGGTTGGGATAGAAGTTGCCGGAGGCGACGTCGCCGCCGCACGGTCCGCCATGGTAATAATAGAGCCGCGTGGGGTCGACGCGGCGCCCGGTGAGGTAGCTGCGGGTGATGCCGGGGTTGCTCCAGATCAGGTTTTCCGAGCGGCCCAGCTTGGCCGGCGAGAAGTCATTGAAATTCCCCGGCGCGTTGATGCCCAGCCCGTACATCACGATGGAGGGATGGTTGGCATGCCGGCCGTAGTACCGTTCCGCCCAGGTCTGGAAGTCCTGGTAGAGGTCCGGATCGGCCAGATTCAGCTCGTGGTGCGTGATTCCCGTGGCGATCAGCAGCATGCCGCGCTCGTCGCAGGCGGCAGCCAGTTCCCGGAAGTCCTCGTTGGCGAAGTTGAACGTGGCAGGGAAGCCGCGCTGGACTATCGTCACGCCCACCGCCAGCAGCGGATCGAGTGCCTGGGGCGAACCGGCGAACGCCGGGACCGGATAGACCGGCCGGTCGTTGAGATAGAGTTTCCGCCCCTGGGTCCAGACCTCGCGGATGCCGAAGCGGATGGGATCGGAGCGGTCGAGCTCGGCGCCGGACGCATCCAGCACCGCTACCTGGCCGAAGTAGAGATTGGGCTGCAGGATGGCCCACCGCTTCAGGGCATCCGCCGGCAGCGCCAGCCGGTGCCGGCTCTCGCCCGCCGGCAGCGAACCCAGCGCCAGGACTTTTTCCAGCACCGGTTTTGCGGCGCCGGGCTCGTAGATGCGCACGCGGCAGGAGAGCCCCTCGCGCGCCGCGGCCGACCAGACCGTGATGCACGGTTCGATCCG
>CAYVKQ010000106.1:0-4029 GCA_964451945.1 uncultured Lentisphaerales bacterium | reverse complement strand
TCGCCCGCCTTTTTGCCGTCGATGGCGACCGCCGTTCCATACAGCGCCCGGCCGACCTGGAACACGATGCGGCGGCCCTGCCAGTCCGCCGGAACGGCCGCCTCCCGCTCGAACCAGACCCCCTGCATGAAGCCCGCGGGATTGTTGGTGGTGCCCGGCAGACGGACGACCGCCGGCAAAACGGTCGGTTTTTCCGTCCATTTCCCGCCGGGCTGGGCGCCGGGCTCGAGCACATACTGCGTTTTCCACTCCCCGGCCAGCGCCACCGCCGGACGCCCGGCCGGGCCCGCATACACCGGCGGCGGATTCGTGTGCGAGAACACGCTCTCCTGCGCGCCCGCGGCCACAGCCAGCGCCACGCAGGCGGTTGCCCACATCGGTTGCTCGAATCGGTTGTTCATCCCGTTCCCCTTTGCTTGAATCCCGGCAGATGAAAGAATCAAGGTTCGCCGGTACTGTACCGTCCTGCTCGTTGCGCGGCAAGGGCTTTCTTGGGATGCGTCCGGAATTGACACGCGCCCGCCGCTCTGGCACCCTTTGCTGCACGCGTGGGACGCGGGCCGCCGCCGTGGCGGCCGCCGGCCGGCGCGGTGCTGGAACGAGGGGTGCCACATGAAGATCGTCCTGCTGGTCAAGCAGGTTCCCGAGACCGGGTCGGTGCGGCTGGACGAGACGACAGGCACCGTCATCCGCAAGGCGGCCGACGCCGTCGTCAACCCGCTCGACCTCTATGCCGTGGAAGCGGCGCTGCGGCTGAAGGAGGCGTGCGGCGCCGAGACGCTGGCCCTCTCGATGGGCCCCGCCTCCGCCGAAAGCGCGCTGCGCGAGGTTCTCGCCATGGGGATCGACGACGCCCGCCTCGTCAGCGACAAGGCGTTCGCCGGTTCCGACACCTGGGCCACCAGCCGCATCCTCGCCGAAGCGATCCGCAAGACCGTCCCCGCCTTCGACCTGATCCTGTGCGGCGAACGGGCCACCGACGGCGACACCGGCCAGGTCGGTCCCGAGACGGCGGCGGCGCTCGGCATTCCGGTGGTCACCTATGTTTCGCGGATCGGCGACTGCCGCGGCGGCGCGCTGGCCCTCGACCGCCTGATCGAAGGCGCCACCGAAGTCCTCTCCGTCCGCCTGCCCGCCCTGGTCACGGTCGTCAAGGCGGTCGCCACGCCGCGGCTGCCGACGCTCGACGGCAAGATCCGCGCCCGCGGCGCCGTTCTTCCGGTCCTCACGCAACGCGACCTCGGCCTTCCCGCCGACCAGGTCGGCCTGCGCGGCTCGCCGACGCGCGTGGTGCGGACGTTCCGTCCGCAGATCTCCCGCGCCTGCCAGCGGCACCGCGCCGCCGACCCCGCCCTGGCGGTGGCCGCCGCCGGCGAACTGCACCGTTTTCTCGCCGGAAAGGGGTTGCTCTGACATGACCCGCGACATCTGGATTCTCGCAGAACAGCGGCACGGCGCGATCGCGTCCGTCTCGTTCGAACTGCTGGCGCGGGCCGCCGGCCTCGCGCGTCCGCACGGCGCGGCGGTCGGCGCCGTGCTGCTCAGCCCGCCCCTCTCCGACGAGGCGCTGCAGCCGCTGATCGCCCGCGGCGCCGACTACGTGATCGCGCTCGAATCGCCCCGCTTCGCCACCTTCGCCGCCGACCGCTTCAGCGCGGCGCTCTGCCGCGAGGTGCGCGCGCGCCGCCCCGCCGTCCTCCTCGGCGCCGCCGACTCCACCGGCCGCACCCTGCTGCCGTACGCCGCGATGACGTTGCACACGGGGCTCACCGCCGACTGCACCGGCCTCGCCATCGACGCGTCGAGCGGCCTGCTGCTGCAGACCCGCCCGGCGATCGGCGGCAACATCATGGCCACGATCACCTGCGCCGAACGGCGGCCGCAGATGGCGACCGTCCGTCCGCACGCCTGCCGTCCGCTTCCCGCCGACCCCGCCCGCGCGGGGCGCATCCTGCGCGTGCCCGTGCCCGCCGGGGAGTGCGCCGGCGACGCCGTCACAGTGGAGCGGGTCGTCCCCGACGCCGAGACCCTGCCGCTGCAGGACGCCGAGAAGATCGTCGTCGCGGGGCGCGGCATCCGGCGGCCCGAGACGCTGGGGCTCGTCCGCGCCTTCGCCGGCCTGATCGGCGCGGCGGTCGGCGCCTCGCGCGAAGTGGTCGACCGCGGCTGGCTCTCCTATCCCCACCAGATCGGCCTCAGCGGCAAGACGGTGACCCCCCGCCTCTACATCGGCCTGGGTGTCTCCGGCGCCATCCAGCACCTGGCTGGGATGCAGACGGCCGAGACGATCGTCGCCATCAACAAAGACCCCGAGGCGCCGATTTTTGCCGTCGCCGATTTCGGCATCGTCGGCGACCTCGCCGATGTTCTGCCCGCGCTGATCGCCGACCTGCAGAAGGGAGCCCGCCCATGACCCGTCCCCCCGCCCCCTACGCCCGCGTCACGCCGGCCATTGTCGCCGAGCTGGAGCGGATCGCCGGCGAAAGCCACGTGCTGTTCAACGACGCCGAGCGGCTCCAAGCCTATTCGCACGACGAGGTCCCCGGCACGCGCTACCGCGCGCTGCCGGAGGCGGTCGTCGCGCCGGCGAACACCGCCGAGATCGCCGCGATTGTGCGCCTGGCCAACCGCGAGCGGATCCCGCTGACGCCGCGCGGCGCCGGTTCGGGCCTCTCCGGCGGCGCGGTCCCGGTCCACGGCGGCATCGTCCTCCGCACCGACCGGCTCAACCGCATCCTCGAATTCGACCGCGACAACATGATGATCACGGTCGAGCCGGGCGTGATCGCCAACGACATCAACGAGCACATCAGGGAGAGCGGACTCTTCTACGCCGGCTACCCCATGAGCATGGAGACCTGCTTCATCGGCGGCAACGTCGCCGAGAACGCGGGCGGAGGAAAGGCGGTGAAGTACGGCGTGACCGCCCGCTACGTGCTCGGCCTCGAGGTCGTGCTGCCCACCGGCGAGATCGTCGAGCTCGGCGGCAAGCTGCTCAAGGACGTCACCGGCTACAACCTCGTGCCGCTGATGGCGGGCTCCGAGGGGACGCTCGGCATCTTCACCAAGATCATCCTCAAGCTCATACCCCGCCCCGCCTGCCAGGCCGACCTCCTCTGTCTGTTCCCCTCGGGCGAGGCGGCGATCGCGGCGGTGCCGCGGATCCTCACCGAAGCCGGCGTCACGCCGACGTCGATCGAGTTCATGGACCGGCGCGCGTTCGCCGAGTCGTGCCGCTACCTCAACGAATCGCTCCCCGTCGACGCCTGCGGCGCCATGCTGCTGATCACGGTCGACGGCATGCGCGCCGACCTCGTGGCGCAGGACTACGAGCGGGTCGGACGCTTCTGCCAGGCGTGCGGCGCGACCCAGGTCTACGTCGCCGACAACCCGGCGACCTCGGAACGGATCTGGAAGATCAGGCGCAGCGTCCCCGAGGCGTTCAGCGTGGCGACGCCGCTGCAGAGCGGCGAGGACGTCGTGGTGCCGCCCGCCGCGATTCCCGCCGTGGTCGCCGCCTGCGGCGCGATCGAGGCGAAGCACGGCGTCGCCATCCCCTGCTACGGCCACGCCGGCGACGGCAACCTGCACGCCCGCGTGACGCCGCCCGCCGACTGGGACGAGGCCCGCTGGGAGGCCGCGCTTCCCGGCATCCTCACCGAGCTCTACGCCGCGGTGAAGACCGCGGGCGGCCGGATTTCTGGCGAACACGGGATCGGGCACAAGCGCAAGGCGTACATGCCGTGTGTCGTCTCGCCGGAGTACCTCGACCTGCTGCGGACCCTCAAGCGGGCGCTCGACCCCAACCACATCCTCAACCCCGGCAAGATCTTCGACCTGTAGGCCCGGGCGCAAGGAACGGCGGCACCGGCCACGCCAGCTTCCGCGGAACCCTCTACAGCAATCGGTCGGGACAGAGCCCGACCCTCCAGTTCCGCCGAAACTGGAGGGGATTCGGACTGGAGGGACGACCTCCGTGTCGTCCGATCGGGTCCTGATCACGGAGCCGGAACCATCGGGGTCGGGGTC
>CAYVKQ010000105.1:0-9386 GCA_964451945.1 uncultured Lentisphaerales bacterium | reverse complement strand
CGAGGTTGCCGGTCGGTTCGTCGGCCAGCAATAGCGGCGGCTCGTTCATCAGCGCGCGGGCGAGCGCCGCCCGCTGCTGTTCGCCGCCCGAGAGCTCGAGCGGCGTGTGCGTGGCGCGGTCGGCCAGCCCCACGCGGTCGAGCAGTTGGAGCGCCCGCCGCCGCAGCGCCGCGCGGGTGCCGCGGACGCCCGCAGCCCAGGCGGGGAGCATCACGTTCTCGGCCAGGTCCATCTCGGGGAGCAGGTGGTACGACTGGAACACGAAGCCGATCTCGCGGGCGCGCACCACCGCCCGCTCCTGTTCGCGCAGCGCGTAGATGTTTCGGCCGCCGATCCGCACCTCGCCCGCCTCGGGCCGGTCGAGCGCCCCCAAAACGTGCAGCAGCGTGCTCTTGCCGATGCCGCTGCGCCCGACGACCGCCACCCGCTCGCCGGCGGCGACGGTCAGCGACGCCCCGGTGAGCACCGTGACGGTCTTGTGCGGCAGGCGGTAGCTCTTGACGAGCTCCCGCGCTTCGAGCAGCGGTTCGGCCATGGCAACCTCCATGCGTCAGTCGTTGGCGAGCGCCTCCGCCAGCAGCGGGGGGGGGAGGCGCGGCAGATAGGTTTTGCCGGTCTCGGCGATATGGACCACCACACCGCCCAGGCGGTGCTCGCGTCCGTTCAGAAACAGCAGGTCGCGGTTGATGGGGATGCGCGCCCGGCCGAGGCGGAGCGCCGGTCCGCCGGGCGTGTCGCCGTCGACGGCGGCTGCGGCGTCCAGCGTCGACGCGTCGACGAACAGCTCGCGCGTCGCGGCGGCGAGATCGAGGCGCAGCGCCGCGGCGACGGCGCGGGCGACGTCGGTGTTGTCGACGGCGCCGACGGGGCGGCCGGGGCCGTAGCTCCACAGCGGCATGTCCTCGCCGGTGTGGTCGAAACTGGTCCACGCCAGTTGCAGGCAGTGGCGCGAAACGAGGTCGCCGAGGGCGAACGACGGCCGGTAGCGCTTGACGTTCACCAGCGTGTCGAGCTCGCCGGCCTGTTCGGGGGTCAGCGCGATCCCCCACCAGGCGCGGACGTGGGCGGCGAGGTTGGCGCGCGAGGTGTCGCCCGCCAGCTTGCGCTCGATCCCCATGGCCGTCAGCCGCATCCGCCGCAGCGGCGCCAGCCAGGAGTCGGGAGTATCGGTGTAGGGGTCGACACGGCTGCCCAGGGCCAGGCCGCCGGTGTCGTGGTCGGGGCAGGCGACCACCAGCGTCTGGCGGTCCTCGGAGGCGAAGGCAAGGGCGGCGCGCACCGCCTCGTCGAAGGCGAGGAACTCGGTCGCGGCGCCGAAGGCGTCGTTGGCGTGGCTGCACCAGTCGATCAGGCTCCCCTCGACCAGGAGCACGAAGCCGCGGGGGTTCGCCCGCAGCAGGTCGATCGCGCGCCGCGTCATCTCGGCGAGCGTCGGCTGGCCGGGGTTGGTTTCGACGATGTCGGCCTGCGGCGCCAGGGAACCGTCGGCGAAGGCGCCCCAGACGCGCGGGCCGCGGGCCGCCGCGAGCGCGTCGCGGGTCTCGGCCAGCTCGTAGCCGCGGGCGCGGAGCGTGTCGCGCAGGCCGGCGGCGGGAAGGAGGGCGTCGCGGCCGCCGCCCAGGACGACGTCGAACCCCTGGTGGGCCAGTTGCATCCCGATCGCGCCGGCGGCCTTGCGCGAGACGGCGTGGGCGGTGAACCCGGCGGGCGTCGCCTCGGTCGGCGGGCACGTCACCGCCAGGCCGGTGGCGCGCCCCTGGCGCCGGGCCGCCTCCAGCAGGGTCGCCAACGGGCGCCACGCCTCGGCGGGCGTGTCGGGCGTCCGCAGCGGCGCGTCGGGCGGCGGCGCCACGCCGACCGCGTGGGCGAGGGTCTTGTGGCCGGTGGCCAGCGCCGTCGCGGCGGCGGCCGAATCGGTGACCGGTCCTCCCGCGGCGTGGGTGCGGACCGCGCCGGCGAAGAGCGCGTCGACGGCGAGCGGGCGGCCGGCGTACCAGCGCGCCAGCGTGATGGTCGCCTGCGAGCAGCCGTCGGGGATCAGGATGATGGCGTTCTTGGCGGCCGGGAGCGGTTGCCAGGCGGCGCCCGCCCACCCGGCGGCGAGGACGATCAACGCGACAAACCGGTGCCGGATGACGACCATGGAGTTCCCGATGAAGTTCATTGGATGCAACGGAGACAACGTACCATATCCCGTTCCCGCCGTCAGCCATCAAACGGAGAGGCGGGTGCGCGCGGCAATTCTACTACTGGCGCGATCCGTTCTTCGGGGTCGGGGGCGGTATCGGGGTCGGGGTCGTCATTCCTTGGTTTTCTTTCGATACCGATACCGATACCGACGCCGATGGTTGCATCTCCACAATCAGAATTGCTGCGGGCGCATGTCCCGTGCTTGAAAGCGGAGGCCCCGCGGGTGTATGGTACGGGGCAAACAGGAGGGCTTCATGGAGATTTCCCGGGCGTCGGCGGAGCTGCTTGAACAACACGTGCGCGAACTCACGGTCGGGATCGGCGTGCGGCTGGCCGGGTCTCCGGGCGAGCGCGCGGCGGCGGCCTATCTCGCCGCCCGCGGCGGCGAACTGCCCGGCGTGCGCGTCGCAGAGGAGACCTTTCCGGTCTGGGAGCGCGCCGTCGAAAGCGAGTCGCTGGAGGTCGAAATCGGCGGCCGCTGGCAGCCCTTCGCCTGTTCGCTCTTCGGTCTGGCGCCATCGACCGGCGGCCGGGCCGTCGAGGCGCCGCTGCGCTTCTTCGATGCGGCCACGGGCTACCAGCGGCGCGACCTCGCGTACCTGAAGGGCGCGGCCGTGGTCCACCTCGGCTGCCACATCGAGTCGCCCGACGACTACCGCAGGCTGATGGCGGCGGAACCGGCCTTCCTCCTCTTCGTCGACACGCGGTATCCCGGCGCTGTCGCCCTGGCCGACGGCCTGTTCCCCGCCTATGTGCATGCCTACGGGGCGCGGACGACGGTCAACGTCGCTTTCCAGGACGCCTGGCGCTGGGACCGGGAGCGGGCGACCCGGGCGCGGCTGCGCGTGGCCGGCGAGCGGCGCCGGAGCCGGTCGCAGAACGTCGTGATCGAAATCCCCGGGCGCGACCCCGGCGCCGGCGCGATCTATGTCGGCGGCCACCACGACACGCAGGCGGGGACCGTCGGCGCGGACGACAACGCCATCGGCGCCGCCTCGGTCCTCGAGCTCGCCCGCATGCTGGCTCCGCTGAACCTGGGGCCGACCTTCCGGTTGATCAGCTTCGGCGCGGAGGAACAGCTCTCGGCGGGGAGCGCCGCCTACGTGCGGCGCCACCGCGACACCCTCGCGCGCGACGGCCGCTTCATGTTCAACATCGACGGCTCGGCGTCGGCGCTCGGCTGGCTCGCGGTCACCTTCAACGGCGCCCCGGCGCAGGAGGCGCTGCTGCGCGACGTGTTCGCGAAACACGATCTGCCCTTCGCCCTGAACCGCAATCTCTGCCCCTACACCGACCAGTTCCCCTTCGCGGCGGCGGGTGTGCCCGGCCTCTGGATCTTCCGCATGAACTGCGCCAGCGGGGTGTTCTACCACCACCGCCACGACGACGTCCTCGCCAACCTCGACCTGGCGCGCGCGGCGCGCCAGCTGGATGCCGCGGCGGACTTCCTGGCGCGGCTCTCCGAGAGCGGCGACGGGGTGCTGCAGGCGCGGCCCGCCGCCGCCGAACGGGAGGCGGCCGGGCGCATGTGGGAGGCGCTCTACGGCGGTTGGAAGGGGTTCGAGGAAGCCAGTGACCGGTGAGCAGTGACCGGTGGGCAGCCGGGATCAACGCGGCGCAGCCGCGGCCGGCCGATCGCCCCGCGCTCTTCAAACTGTGCGGTCGATGCGGAGGCGGTGGCGGCGCAGGGTGAACGCGGCTCCGCCGGGCGCCGCCTTGACGGGCCGCCAGGCGGCGAGACGCTCGCCGCTCCAGACGTGCAGCGCCATGGGTCCCGCGCGGCCGTAGACCTGTTCGAGCAGCTCGCGGAATCGCTCCTGTCCACGCCAGAACGGCAGGGGGCCGAGCCGCGCGGCGAGCGGCGCGAGAACGCCGCGTCCCGGCGCGGGGCCGAAGCGTTCGGCGGGGGTCCAGAGGTCGCCCCAGAAGGCGGCGGGGTCGGCGTCGAGCCCCGGCGCGCCGGCACCGGCGGGCGGGGGGGCGGCCGCTGTATCGGCCGCCCCGGGGATCAGATCCCTGCGGTTGAGGCCGCGCAACTCCAGCAGCAGCATCGGCTCGCGTTCGACCGCTTCGCCCAGCAGGAAGAGGGCCGCCGCGCCGTGCTTGCAGGGCTTGGACCAGTCGGGGCAGGTGCAGCGGCACACCCAGTCGCCGCGCCGCTCGGGGAAGAGCGGCGCCGCCGCCTGCCGGAAGAGCTCCTCGATCTCGGCGGGAAGGTCGTTGACCAGCAGCCGTCCCAGCCAGGCGGGATGCGCGGCGAGCGCCGCCGTCGCGGCGGCGCGGCCGGCGTCGGTCAGCGTGCGGAAGGCGAGGGTCACGCGGTAGGGGTCGCGGCCGCCGCCCTGGACCACGGCGCCGATGGTCCCCTCGCCCAGAGTGAGCGCGGCGACCTGCCCCGCGGCGGCGTAGTTGCGCCCCCGCCCCAGGCGCGCGCCGAGGCGCAGTCCCTCGAGCATCAGCATCCAGCGCCGGCCCCACCACGGCCGGCCCGCCGCGCTGCGCGTCCCCTGCGCCCGGATCCCGCCGCGCAGCGGCAGCGGCACCCGCGGTTCGTGCCGTTTCCGCTTGCTCATGGCGCCCACTCCCCGACGGCGTCCTGCGAGAGCGCCAGCGCGTCGCGCAGGGTGGCGTCGTCCAATTCGGTCAGCCAGGCCTCGCCGCCGACCACGATTTCGTCGGCCAGCGCCGTCTTCGTGCGGATCATCGCCTCGATCCGCTCCTCCAGCGTGCCGGCGCAGACGAACTTGTGCACCATTACGTCGCGCGTCTGGCCGATGCGGAAGGCGCGGTCGGTCGCCTGGTTCTCGACCGCCGGGTTCCACCAGCGGTCGAAGTGGAAGACGTGGTTGGCGCGCGTCAGGTTGAGCCCGGTGCCGCCCGCCTTGAGCGAGAGGACGAAGATGGCGGCGGCGGGCTGCGCCTGGAAGGCCGCCACCTGCGCGTCGCGCTCGGAGCGCGGCGTGCCGCCGTGCAGGAAGGGGACGAAGCAGCCGAACTCCTGCTGCAGGTAGTGCTGCAGCAGCGCGCCCATTCTGGCGTACTGGGTGAAGACCAGCGCCGCATCGCTGCCCGCGACCACCTCTTCAAGCATGTCGCGCAGCCGTTCCAGCTTGCCCGAACGGCCGTCGAGCGCCCCCTCCTCGCCGAGGAAGTGCGCGGGGTGGTTGCAGATCTGCTTCAGCCGGGTGATCGAGGCGAGCACCAGTCCGCGGCGGCCGATCCCCGAGGGCCCCTCTTTGAGCGCCGCGGCGAGGTCGTCCAGCACCCCCTGGTAGAGCGCGGCCTGCTCGCGGGTCAGGGTGCAGTAGACGCAGGCCTCGCGCTTTTCGGGCAGGTCGCCGATGATCTCGCGGTCGGTCTTGAGCCGCCGCAGCACGAACGGCGCCGTCATCTGCCGCAGGCGGTCGCAGGCCGAGAGGTCGGTCCCGATGCGGATCGGCAGGGCGAACGCCTCGCGGAAGGCGGCGCGCCCCCCCAGCAGGCCGGGGTTGAGGAAGTCCATGATCGACCACAGGTCGCCGACGTGGTTTTCGACCGGCGTCCCCGTGAGCGCCACGCGGTAGTCGGCCTGCAGCGCCCGCGCCGCCTGCGCCTGGCGCGTGTCGGGGTTCTTGATGTTCTGCGCCTCGTCGAGGACGACTCCCGCCCAGGCGACCTGGCGCAGGGTCGCGTAGTCGCGGTAGAGCAGGGGATAGCTCGTGACCACCATCGCCGCCGCGGCGGCGTCGTCGGCGAAGGAGCCGGCGACGCTCCGGGCGGCGCCGTGGTGAACGTGGAGCGGCAGGTCCGGCACGAAGCGCGCGGCCTCCCGCTTCCAGTTGGTGAGCACCGACGTCGGGCAGACCAGCAGCACCGGCCGGCGTTCGCCCCGCTCCCGTTCGCGTGCGACCAGCGCCAGCGCCTGCACCGTCTTGCCCAGTCCCATGTCGTCGGCCAGGCACGCGCCCAGCCCCCACTGCCGCAGAAAGGCGAGCCAGGCGTAGCCGCGTTCCTGGTACGGCCGCAGCGTGCCGCGGAAGCCCCGCGGCGGCGGGACCGGTTCCAGCGCCGTCTCGCCGCGGAGGCGGCCGAGGAGCTGGCGGAGCCAGCCGTCGGCCTGGACGCCGGCCACGGTCAGTCCGTGCGCGTCGCGGTCGATGCCGAGCATCAGCCGCACGACGTCGTTGGCGGCGCGCGCCTCGCCCAGCCGGCGCCGCCACAGGCGCAGCGCCTCGCTGACCTGGGCGCGGTTGATCTCCATCCAGCGGTTGCGGAAGCGCACCAGTTCCTGACCCGACGCGGCAAGGCGCTCCAGCTCCGCGGCGGTGACCGGTTCGCCGCCGATGGCGATCTGCCAGTCGACGTCGACCAGCGAGGCGAGCGAGAAGGCGCCGCCGGCGGGTGCCGCGCCGTCCATCACGCGCGCGACCACCTGGATCTGCGAATCGCGCTCCCGCCACCAGCCAGGCAGCCGCACCGCGAATCCGGCCGCTTCGAGCAGGGGGGCGTCCTGGCGCATGAAGCGGTGCGCCTCGGGCGTCGTCAGCGACGCGCCGTCGCCGCCGGCGGCGTTGACGGCCGATGCCAGGAGCGCCGCCTGTCCCAGCGTCACCAGCAGCCCTTCGCGGTCGGCGGCCGTCACGCGGGTGTCGCGCCACGCGTCGTTCCAGTCGAGAGGCGTCTCCGCCGCGGCGTGGTCATCGCGCGCCACGCGGCAACGCAGGCGCCACGGCGCATCCTCGCCGGCCGGTTCCTCCATGTCGATCAGCAGGCGGAGCGGCGAGCGCCGTTCGAGGTCTAGCGGCCGGCGCCAGCGGGCGACCTCTTCGGCCAGCGCCGCCACGTCTCCCTCGTTTTCCCAGCGGATGACACGCCCCTCGCCGCGCAGGGAAGCGGCCCAGGCGTCGTGCGCGCCTGAATAGTGCCCCCGCTCGGCATGGGCGCGCGACAGGGTCGTCACCGCCGCCAGCCGCACGAGGCGGTCGACCGCCTCGTCGAGAAACGCGGCTGCTGCTGCTGCCTTGCCGGCGCGGCGCGGCGGCGCGTCCGCCTCCCGCGTCAGGCACGCCGCCGCATCGGGCAGCCGCGCGGCCAGCGCCGCGAAACGGCCGTATTCCGCCTTGTCGAGCGCGGGTGCCCAGCGCGATTCATAGCCGGTGTCGGCCAGGACCCGCACTGCGGACGGCGCCGCCCCGGACGGCGGCGCGGGCGGCGGCGCGGCGCCGGGCGTGCGTCGGACGTCGGGCAGGTACTGCCGCCGCGCCACGAGGGCGCCGGCGTAGCGCAGCAGGTCGCTCCAGGCGGCGAGGTCGCTGCCGGCCATGACGCCGCGTCCCAGGCGGCGGTCCTCGGCGACCGCCCCCAGCAGGTCGAACAGCGGCTCGGCGGCGAGCGGCAGCGTCCACAGGCGGCGCGGCTCCAGGCGCGGCTCCGCCTGCGCGGCGCGGCGCAGCCAGGGACGCGACGGCGCGGCGCGGCCGCCGGCCGCGGGCAGCCAGGCGACGCGCGCGCGGCAGGCGTCGGCGCCAGGTGCGCCCGACTCCGCCCCCGCCACGGCCGCCAGCGCCGCCGCCAGCGCCTCGCGTGAGCACCCCCAGGCCGGCACCGCCGCGTCCGCGGCGCCTCCGCCGATGCCCGCACGGCCGCCGGCTTCGGAGGCGTCCTCCCCCCAAAGCAGCCATGCGTCATCAAGCCAGGAGCCGTGCAGAACAATCATCGGTTTCAGATTGTGGACTTTCGCGGCAATCCCGGCAAGCTTGCACCGCCGGGGCATGGCAGTTCTGCTGAGGGTTACTCCTTACTCTTAAGAATCAACGATCCCAGCGGAACTGCCATGCGCCCCGGCGCCGCTTGCGGCGTGACACGCCGCCGCGGATGCGCTACGCTGGCACCATGAAACCCGTTGCCCTCGACCATGATCTGCATGTGCACACCTACCTGTCGGCCTGTTGCGCCGACAAGGAAAACCAGCGCCCGGCGCGGATTCTCGGCGAAGCCCGGCGTCTCGGGCGCCGCACCATCGGCTTCGCCGACCACCTCTGGATGAACCCCGACGTCGCGCCGAGCGACTGGTACCGGCCGCAGGACGCGAGCCAAATCTCCGTGCTGCGCGACGATCTCCGGGAATGCGACACCGCGGTGCGGGTCCTCGTCGGCTGCGAGGCCGACACCGTGGCGCCGGGGCGCTTCAGCATCACGCCGGCCTTCGCCGAGACGCTCGATTTCGTCGGCCTCTCCTGCTCCCACTTCCACATGAAGGGATTTGTGGCGCAACCCCCGGACGACACCCCGCGTGCGCTGGGCGCCCACATGCTCGCCTTCTTCCGGTCCGCGGTCGCGAGCGGCCTGGCCACCACGATTGTCCACCCTCTCGGACCCATCGGCTGCGACACCCGCTACGACCAGACCATCGCGTCCCTCTCCGACGCCGAACTCGGCGACGCCTTCGGCCTGGCGGCGGACCGCGGGGTCGCTCTCGAAATCACCCCCGCGTTCGTCCCGCCGGCGAGCGGCCCCTCGGCCGGCGCCTGGAGTCTGGAGACCCCGCTCCGGTTTCTCGAGCTCGCCCGTGCCGCCGGCTGCCGCTTCACGCTCGGCTCCGACGCCCACGCCCTCGCGGGGCTCGCCCGGCTCGACGCCGTGCAGCCGCTCTGCCGGGCGCTCGCGCTGACGTCCGGCGACTTCGCCCCCGTGACGCGCGGCGCGTAAGCCCGCCGCCAGTGTAGGCGCCACCGCTGGCGCGCCGGCCGATCAGGTTCGACGCGAAGCAGAACGGCGTGCCGTATTTCGTCAGGGCGGAGTCGGCGTCGACGATCCACCCCGGCCGCAGCACCGCCACGGACACGCCGTGCATGCGGTGGTAGTGCTCGGCGGTCCCCTTGACGTTGATGTCGAAGGGGAGTGGCGGCGTCGCGTAGGCCTCGTCCTGCCGGCTGGCCATGTGGCCGAGGACGAGGGCGTCCATCCCCGCCACCATCCGGTGCGCGTCGTCGAGCGAGGCGACATCGCCGGCCATCACCTCGTGCGTGCTCTCAAACGGCCGGATGTCGGCCAGACGCAGGGTGTTGCCGCGCGCCAGCACCGGTGTCATGCCCCGGCCGAGAAAGCCGCCGGCGCCCGTGATCAGCACGTTCATCCCTTCTCTCCCGCGGCCGTCCCGTTCCGCAGGCGGAGGAACGTGCCGTCCAGCAGGAGGTGCCGCCGCATCGCCCCGTCGG
>CAYVKQ010000104.1:0-9409 GCA_964451945.1 uncultured Lentisphaerales bacterium | reverse complement strand
CTCACGCTTGGGCGACGAAGCGGCGCAGGTTTTCGAGGCCGATGGCGATGCCGGTGAGCGGGTCCTCCATCCCCTCGAACTCGATCGAGAGCACGCCGTCGTAGCCTGCGCGCTTCATGATGCTGATGCACTGCGTGATCGGCACTTCGCCGTGACCGATGATCGCCCCGCGCAGGAAAGTGCCGCCGCGCGAGCGGAACCACCCCCGGCCGGGATTCTGGACGTTGCCCGGCTTGGTGTGGAAGTCCTTGGCGTGGACGTGGAAGGCGTGCGGCATGACGCGCCCGAGGGCCTTGCCCGGATCGTCGTCGGCGCAGAGGAAGTTGCCCATGTCGACGAGCAGCCCGAAGTTCGGATGGTTCACGCCGTTGGCCAGTTTCTCGACCCGCTCGCTGTCTTGGCAGAAGAAGCCGTGGTTCTCGACCATCGTCTTGATACCCAGGTCGGCGGCGAACTCGGTCACCGCGCGGCACCCTTTGATCAGCGTCGGCAGGGCGTCGTCGAAACCGCGCGCCCCCTTGTGGGTCGCCGGAAAGCCGCCCGTGGCGTCGTGGCGCATCCCCGGCGCGCCGAGGATCCTGGCGACGCGCACCTCGTCCTTCAGCCGCTCGACCTCGGCTTTCCAGTCGCCGCCGCTGCCGTTGAGGAAGTCGGCGCCGATGGTGTAGTTGGCGATCGGCAGGCCGGCCTTGTCGCACGCCTCGCGGATCCGCGGCGCGAACGAAAGCGCTGTCTCACCCTTGGGCAGGGGCAGGGTCGAGAATTCGATCACATCGAACCCCATCTCCTTCGCCTTGGGGATGATGTCCAAAAAGCCCATGGCGCCCTTGCCGACCAACTGGCTGAAGCTGTAGGAACTGACTCCGAGTTTCATGATTTTCCCTTTTCCTTTTCTGGTTGCGAACAACGCGCGCGGACGGCGCTTACAGCATCCCTTCGCGCATCCGCTCGCGGAGGAAGCGGACCGCCTTGGCGATATCGGCAGCCGGATCGGCGCCGACTTCGCGCTCGATCGTCAGGAAGCCGCGGTAGCCCGTGGCCTTCAGCGCCGCCAGGTAGGCGTCCCACTTCACGTCGCCCTCGCCCAGCGGCACTTCGAGGAAGGGGTCGCCGCCGAGGCGTTCCACCAGTTTGCCGTAGGTGCCGTCGGCGAACGCGCCGTAGACTTCGGCCGAACTGCACTTCTTGAGGTTGCGGCCGTCCTTGGCATGGGTGTGGACGATGTAGGGGGCGAGCACGCGGACCGCCTCGACCGGATCGTGGCCGCCGACCATCGCCAGATTGGCGGGGTCGAGGTTCACGCCGATTCCCTTCACGCCGAGCCCGTCGAGAAAGGCGCGCAGCACGGGCGGCGACTCGGGTCCCGTCTCGATGGCGAAGGTGACCCCCTTGGAGGCGGCGTAGGCGCCTAGGTCGCGGCACGCCTGCTGCATCGTGCGGTAGACCGGGTCGGACTTCGACTCCGGCACGACGCCGATATGGGTGGTGACGACGGAGGTGCCGAGGTCGGCGGCCAGGTCGACGATCCGCTTGGAGCGGGCGACCCGCTCGACATTGTCCGCAGCGTTCATGAAGCCGTGTCCGCCGAGGTCGCCGCACAGGGCGGCGATTTCGAGGCCGAGCCCGTCGCACAGGGCGCGGAACTCCTTGCGGGCCGCCGCGTCCATCTGCTCGGGGCAGACCTCGCCCGAAACGGCATAGATCTGGAACCCCTCCGCGCCGACCTCCTTCACCGCCCGCACCCCTTCGCGCGGGCTCTTGCGGAATGAATCCGTTATCGCGCCGATTTTGAACGTAGCCATTGTCTCTCCTTCTCTGTTTGCGTTTGAATCTTGTGTCACACGGCGCGCGGGCGCGGCACCGCCACCCAGCGGTGCGGTTTCGCCACGGCCTTCGTCGACGCCTCCAGCAACGCCATGATCTCCAGCGTTTCCCCTTCGGGCGCCAGCAGCGCGCCCGTCTCGAAAAAGCGCAGCAGGTTGGGCACGAACCCGTCGCTGCCGTTCCAGAAGTCCTGCGTGACGTCGACAACGGCGCTCTTGCCGGCGGCGCCGTATTCAACAAAGAGCTGGAAGCCGGGGGCGTTCAGTTCCATCACTCCGCGCCGGTCGCCGCCGTAGTCGACCGCGACGACCGGCGTGGCCGGCGTGCCGACCTGCATCACCCGCCGCGCGCCGGTGCCGAGGAGCGCCACCAGCGTCTCGGCCGTGTGGACGGCGTACTGCTTGCGAAAATCGTTGCAACCGCGCGAGACAACGAGTCGCACCTGTTCCGTGCCAATGGTCTCGCGCCGCGTGGCGCGCAAGTCGGGGCTGAAGCGGAGCGCCGACGACGAACACAGCGGCGTGCCGTGCTTCCGCGCCTTGGCGAACATCCGCCGCGCGCCAGCGAGGGTCGGGGCGAAGGTCTTGTCGATGTAGACCGGCTTGCCACTGCGTAGCGGCAGGTCGGCGAGTCGCTCGTGATGCTCCATGTTGTCGGGCGAAAGAACCACGATCGCATCGCATTCACTGACGACCTGCGCGATGCTGCCGGCCTTGCGCACCCCCTGCTCGGCGCACCAGGTGTCGATTCCCTTGCCGCCCGGTTTGGCGATCTCCTCCCAGGCCAGCGTCACGTCCCACGCTCCCTGCGACGCCGTCCGGATCCAGTTCGGATACATGTTGGCGTGCCACTCGTCCAGGTAGTAATCGACAAAGCCGATCGTCTTCATACGCTCCTTTTGTGCGTGTGCGATGAATGAGTCGAAGTATAGCATCACTTCCCCCGGCTTGGCCAGCGCGGGAAGAGCACCCTCACTCCTCCGACACCCGCCGCGCCAGATCTTCCAGCCGCCCCCGCTGCCGCGCATAGGTGAACACGGTGTAGCGGTCGCGCACCGTGTAGGCCCGCGACAGGCTCTCGGCCAGCAGCGCGGCCGGAATGCCGATCCGCTGCGGCTCGGTCTCGCACCCCGCCTGCCGCAGTGTCTGCCGCAGTGCCGCGGGCGACGGCATCTCGATCCCGCGGGTCCCGGCGAGCCCGAGCGCATGGTAGCAGGCGGCGACGTAGGGCGCGGCGACGCCGACCTGCTGGCCGTGAAGCGCGTGGGGACAGCCGCGGGCCAGCGCGTCCATCTCCCAATAGTGCGAGAGGTGGTGCTCGGCACCCGAGGCCGGCCGCGAGTTCCCGGCCAGGGAGATGGCCACGCCCGACAGTACCAGCGCCTCGGCGACCGCCGCGACCGCCGCCTCCCCGCGCTGCGGCACCGCCCCGGCCACATCGCGGCAGCGGCCGAGCACCCCGCGGATCAGCCCGTCGAGAAACGGGCACCAGTATTCGCCCGTTTCGGCGTGCGCCAGACGCCAATCGGCCAGCGCGGTCTCCTTGCCCAGGATGTCGCCGAAGCCCGCGGCCAGCAACGGCGGGGGCGCGGCGGCCATCACCTCGGTGTCGGCGAAGACGGCGGCCGGCTGCACGGCCGGGTGGGTGACTTTGCGGCCGCCGACAATCAGCGGCGAGACGCTCGACGCGTAGCCATCCATGGAGGCGGCGGTTGCCACCGCCACAAAGGGCAGCCCCGTCAGGGAGGCGGTATACCGGGTGAGGTCGGTGATCGTTCCGGCGCCGACCGCCACCAGTACGGTGTGGTCCGAGCGCACGGTGGCACGGACCGCCGCAACGGCCGCCTCATTGGGCACGACCGGCTCGCCAGCGACGACGCAGACCGCGAAAGGAACGCCCGCCAGGCGCAGGGCGCGCTCCACGCGGTCGCCGCAGGCGGCGCGGGTGCGGGTGTCGGCAACGACCAGCGCGCCCCCGCCGCGGACACGGCAGCGGACCGCCTCCGCGACTCCGGCCAGAACCCCCGGGCCAACGCGTATCTCGCCGATGGTGCAGGCATGCGTCCGTCCGCACGCGCACGCCACTTCAGCTCCGGCCCATTCCGACACTCCCCTCATCGCTCCCCCTTCCCTCTTTGCCGGGAGCGTCCGGCTACTTGCCCAGCGCCTTCTCGACAACGTACGCCTCGATCGGTTTCCCCGCCTGCGCGGCCGCCTCGGCAAGCGCCTTGCGCTGGTTCTCCGACACGGGAACCGTGATGCGGGTGGTTCCGGGCAGGTCGTCCCACCGCGCGTTGTCCGCGGCGATCGTGTCCGCCGGCACGCCGAAGGCGCGCAGGATGCCGGAGGCCATCATCTTGTTGCCGGCGAAGGCCATGTGGACGCCATCGTAAGTGAACGTGGCGCCCTGCTTGCGGCCCTCGTGCATGTCGGCGCTCAGATCGGCCAAGAGGTAGCCGCGCTCCTTGGCGAGCTGGCGGAGGAAGTCGTTGTACGGCGCCAGCTTCAGGTTGTTCGGCGCCGCCGGATCCTCCGTGATCATCGTGGCGGTGAGGATCATGATCTTGATCCCGGCGGCGTCGACCTTGTCCGCCAGCGCCGTGATGTTGGCCTTGTAGTTCTCAAGCGGAACGCCGTTGGCGCCGTGCCAGACGTCGTTGACGCCACAGGAGAGCGTCATCCACTGGGGCTTCTTCGCGACCACGTCCTTCTCGACGCGCGCCAGCATGTTGTCGGATTTGTGGCCCGAGATGCCGGCGCCGATCGCCTTGACTTCGACGCCCGCGGCCTTGAGACCGTCGACGACGAGATGGATGTATCCGCCCGGCGCCTGATTCCCCAGCTGGGTGATCGAGTCGCCCAGGAAGGCGATCGCGTCGCCTGATTTCACAGGAATCTCCGCGGAGACCGTAAGGACGCAGCAGGAAGCAAACAGGGCAAGAGCGACGACGGACTTTTTCATGGTGATTCAATCATGGACGGGAAAACGCTTTCAGAACGGCACGGGCACCCGCCCGCAGGGACCGGCCCGAAGGGGCGTCTTCGTGTGGATAGTGAAAAGGTAGCGGAGGCTTGCCGGCGATGTCAAGCCCGGCCGCGAACGCAGGCACATGGTGGGGGTGGTGGAGCGATTTGTGGATTGCGCAACGGCTCCGATGTGGTACGCTTCCCCCGCATGCATCGGCAACGAGGACAAACATGAATACGAAACCGTCGGCGGCGCAAGCGGAATGGGTTCTGGCGTGGGAGGAAGACTTCCTTGGAGACGCGCCGGACAGCAACACATGGACACGGTGCACGCGGGGCAAGCCGGACTGGCAGAACACCATGTCCGACGATCCCCGTCTCGTGGTGGTGAAGGACAGCATCCTGCACCTCCGCGGGATCGTCAACGACCGGAAGGACGATGACGCCCCCTATCTGACGGCCGGCCTGACCAGCAAGGGAAAATACGCCTTCCTCTACAGCAGGGTGCAGATCAAGGCGCGGTTCAAGAGCGCCCAGGGCGCCTGGCCGGCGCTCTGGATGCTGGGGGCGGAAGAGAAGTGGCCCAAAGGTGGCGAAATCGACATCATGGAGCACCTGAACTTCGATTCCAAGGTCTATCAGACGGTGCATTCGGAATACACGGTCGTCCTCAAAGGCGAAGAACCGGCCAAGTCCGCCACTGCGGAGATTCAGCGGGACGACTGGAACACCTATGGTTTCGAATGGGATGCCGGCAAGATCGTCTTCACGGTGAACGGCAAGCCCACCTTCACGTACCCGCGCGTGCCCGAAAAGGGCGGGGAGCAATGGCCCTTCAACCGCCCGTTCTACTTCATCCTTTCCATGCAGATTGGCGGCCAATGGGTCAACGCACCAGGCCCGACCGATCCGGCCCACTATCCGGCCGGAATGGAGATCGACTGGATACGCGTCTACACGCGGAGGAACGCATCCAACCAGCCGGATGCGGGCGACGGCAGATAGCCGCCCCCTGATCCGCGGAAGGGCAGGAGAGAAAAGGAATCGACTGGCGATCTCCCGCCGAGGTCAATCCGGGTACCTGTCACGATTGAACCTTCTAGGAACGGGTCTGCGCCTCGACGAGGCGCCCGCCGCAGTACTTCTCGCGCAGGCGCGGCTTCTCGATCTTCCCCGTGGGGTTGCGCGGCACTTCGGCGAAGAGGATCTTGCGCGGCCGCTTGTAGCGGGGCAGGTCGAGGCAGAACTCCTCGATCTCCCGCTCGGTGCAGGCCGCCCCCGCCTTGAGCTCGATGATCGCCGCCGCGATCTCGCCCAGCCGCTCGTCGGGCATGCCGATGACGGCGACGTCTTTGACGGCGCGGTGCGCCCGCAGAAAATCCTCGATCTGCACCGGGTAGAGGTTCTCGCCGCCGGAGATGATCACATCCTTCTTGCGGTCGACCAGGTAGATGAACCCCTCGTCGTCGGCGCGGGCCATGTCGCCGGTGTAGAGCCAGCCGTCTTTGAGGATCTCGGCGGTCGCCCGGGGATTGTTGTAGTAGCAGCGCATGACGCCCGGACCGCTGACGATCAGCTCGCCCACCTCGCCCGGCGCCACCGGCCGGCCGTCCTCGCCGACGATCGCCGTCCGCCACAAATGGCCCGCCTTGCCGATCGCGCCGACCTTGGCGATGTTCTCGACGCCGAGGTGGACGCATCCGGGGCCGAGCGACTCGCTGAGACCGTAGTTGGTGTCGTACTGATGGCCGGGAAACACCGTTCTCCAGCGGCGGATTAAGCTCGGCGGCACCGGCTGCGCGCCGATGTGCATGAGACGCCACTGGTCGAGCCGGTAGTTGCGGAGACAGATCTCGCCGCGTTCGACGGCGTCGAGGATGTCCTGCGCCCACGGCACCAGCAGCCAGACGATCGTCGCCTGCTCGTCGGAGACCGTCTGCAGGATCCACTCGGGCTTGACGCCGCGCAGAATCACCGCCTTGCCGCCCGACACCAAGCTGCCGAACCAGTGCATCTTGGCGCCGGTGTGGTAGAGCGGCGGGATGCACAGGAACACGTCGCGGCGGGTCTGCCCGTGATGGTTCTGCTCGACCCGGCAAGAGGAGACCAGCCCGCCGTGCGTATGCAGGATCGCCTTGGGAAAGCCGGTCGTCCCCGAAGAGAAGTAAATCGCGGCGTCATCGTCGTCCCGCAGCTCCACCGCGGGCGCGACCGAGGAACAGTAGTGGACGAGGGTATCGTAGCTGTCGGCGAAGGATGGCCGTTCGGAACCGACATAGAACAGCGTCTTCACGCCACGCAGGCGGTCGAACACCTGTTCGACGCGGCCGGTGAACTCGGGACCGAAGACCAGCGTGCTGGCTTCGGAGAGTTCCAGGCAGTAGCGGATCTCGTCGGCGGTGTAGCGGTAGTTCAGCGGCACGGCGAGCGCGCCGGTCTTGAGGATACCGAAGTAGATGGGGAGCCACTCGATGCAATTCATCAGCAGGATCGCGACCTTGTCCCCCTTCTGGACACCGCGCGTCAGCAGCAGGTTGGCAAAGCGGTTGGCCCGGACGTCGAACTCGCGCCAGGTCAGCTCGCGCCGGTACTTCGCGGCGGCGGTCGCCTCGATCAGGCTGTATTCGCGCCAGGTGACGGCGTGGCCGGGCTGGTTGGCGGGGTTGATCTCGACCAGGCTGATGTCGGACGGATAGAGCTTCGCGTTCTTTTCGAGAAAATCGGTGATGGCCATAGACCGGGTGCCTTTCCGGTGCAAGGATGCCAAAAAGCCGTCCGGGGTGTCAACCGGCCGGGATCACGGAACCGTGACGACGTAATCGACGGCGCACTCGTAGCGCGCGTCGGGGCCGTGAGGCGCCGAATAGACGCGGAGGATGTAGCTGCCCGGAGAGAGCGGCCCGACCCGGACATCGTGGCGGCCGCCGTCGGCGACGGCGACGGGAAGCTGCGCGGTGCCGCCGGCGGCATCGGAGAGCGTGGCGAGGATGCCGACGCCCCCGGGCACCGCGAGCGAGACGCTGCCGCGCGTCCCGGCGTCGAGCCGCACCGTGTCGCCCGCGGCGTTGAGCAGCCGCAACCCGTCGCGGAAGAACGCCGGTTTCAGGTTGGGCAGGGCGCGGAAGGCCGCCTCGTCGGGGACGGGCTCGGCAAGAAGCTGCCAGTCGGGCGACTCGGGCAGATGGTCGAAGATCATCTGGTTCGCGGGGGTGGCGAAGTAATAGGCGCTGCGCGCCGCGTGGGCGTCGTCCGCCTCGCCTGTCTGGCGCGCCCCCCAGGTGGCGTCGAGCAGCAGCCACTCGCCATCGACACGCACCGCGTTCCACGCGTGCTTGAAGGCGCTGATCACCGCGTCGTCGGCGGTGCCGCGGTAGCCGCGCACGTCGCCGACGAGGTAGGTCGACGGCAGGCCGACGCTCCGCGCCAGCGCGTCGAAGAGCCAGGAGTAGCCGATGCAGACCGTCGTGCCCCGGCGCAGCACGCTCAGCGGATCGTGGTCGTGGCTGTAGTTCTCGCCGCCGCCGACGATATGCTCCCATTCCGCCACGTCGTAGCGGATCGTTTCGGTGAGCCAGCGGTAGAGGGCGGCGGCGCGCTGCAGGTCGTTGGTGCACCCCTCGGTGAGCTGCTGCGCCAGCGCGGCCACCTCGGCCGGGACGGGCTGTCCCGCGCCGGCGCGCAGCGCGGCGAAGAGCGGATGCTCGCCACCGCGCGCCGGGGACACCGCCGACGCCGGCGGCGGCGCGGCGGGGACGAGGCGGGCGGCTGCGGCCTCAGCGGTTGCAGCCGATGCCGACGGATGGAGCGCGCGCGTCACGCCGACGGCCCGCAACACCGGCGCGGCCGACAGTGGCGCGGCCGCAGCGGACGGCTGCGGCGTCGGCGCCGCAACCGCTGTTGCGTGCACTCCCCCGCCGGCGTCCGCCGGAGGCGAACGGAGACGGCCGCCGGGTGCAAGGACGAGAGCCAGCGCCGCGAGTGCCGCCGCCGCGAGCAACAGCCGCACCCCGGCGCCGCCGGCCGCCGCGCGCTGTGGGAATCCCGCCTTTTTCATCGTCGTTGCGCCCTTCTTTTTGAGTATTTAAGTTTACCACATCCGCGGTGCGGAGGGAACCCCCGAAACACCCACCCTTTGTGTATCGATATATACAGACCTAATCGGAAAACCGTGTGCTTTCACAGTCGTTTGAGGAACAACGACTTAGGGCTTGTTGATAACTTTCTCCACTAAATGTTGTGGACTATTTGGTCGATGACCACTATATATTGATCCCGTTAGGGCCCGGTGTCTTTTTGAAAGCCGCCTCCGGTCAATGCTTTTACGAACCGCTTAACATGGGATTTCCGCATGAGCATCGAATCGCTTCAAAGCTACGTCTTCACCTCGAAATACAGCCGCTACATCCCGGAAAAAATGCGCCGCGAGACCTTTGACGAAGCGGTCGAGCGGGTGATCGACATGCACCGCCGCCATTTCACCGCCAAAGGGATCGACGTCGAGGACCTGCTGGCGGTCTGCGAAAAAGGGATGAAGCAGAAGTTGATGCTCGGCTCGCAGCGGGCGATGCAGTTCGGCGGCGACCCGATCCTGCGCAAGCACGCGCGCATCTACAACTGCA
>CAYVKQ010000103.1:1802-9575 GCA_964451945.1 uncultured Lentisphaerales bacterium | reverse complement strand
TGCTGGACAACAGGCTGGAAAGCGATACTATCGGTCGCGCGTTCACAAAACAGGATGCGGATGTCGCACGATAGGAGGGGCTGCGTATGGCGAAGGTAATCAAGTTCGGGGTTTGCGGGATCGGCCGGATCGGTAGTACGCATTGCCGGTTCTTTACGCAGGATGCGGAGCGCTACAAACTGGTCGCCGTCTGCGACCAGGAGCCGGACCGGGTGGCGGAGGCGGCAAAGTCGTTCGGTTGCAGGGGCTATACCGATATTGGCGCATTCCTGTCGGACCCGGACCTTGAGCTTGCCATCATTGCCACCCGTTCGCTGGATCACGCCCGCCATGCTGAGCAGGCGCTCCGGGCCGGAAAGATCGTCATGGTGGAAAAGCCGATCGGAGTGACGGCGGACGACTACCGGTTGCTGCGGAAGCTGGACCAGGAGCATCCCGGCCGACTCTACTTCGGCCACAACCACCGCTTCGAGCCCGCCTTTGCGAATGCGCGCGCGATCATCGCCGATGGCCTGCTGGGCAACGTGAATGTCGTGAAGCTGTGCAAGCACCATGCCTTCATGCGCCGCCGCGACTGGCAGATGCGTCTCGACTGCGGCGCGGGGCAGCTCAGCGTTTGGGGGCCCCACTTGATTGACCAGGGGTTGCAGTTGATCGGCGCGCCGGTGCGCAGCGTGAGCAGCTACCTGCGCCGCATTCTGACGCCCGGCGACGCCGACGACCATGTGAGGAGCGTGATCATCGGCGAGAACGACATTGTGGCCGAAATTGAAATCAGCAATTCCGTGGCGTTGGAGTCGCCCTACTGCACGATCTACGGTGACCGCGGCGCGCTGGTGTACGGACAGGAGCAACGGGAAATCCGCCTCAGGTACCTGGACCCGCAATTCCGCTGGCCGGACGCGGTCGCTACCGACGCAACGCCGCCGCCGGGGTTTGTGATGGCCGCGGACCCGGAGCTGCCGTGGATCGAGGAGACGCGCCCCGTCACACCGGACACCAACATGTGGAGTTACGTCGAGATCGCGATCGCCAGGCATCTGTACGACGCTCTGCGCAACAACATCCCGTTCCCGGTCCGCAACGCCGATGCGCTGGAAGTGGTCCGGGTCACGCAACTCGTCAAGGAACAGAACCCGCAGTTCGACTGGATCGGCTGAGGGTTCGCGGCGAGTGGATCCCGGATTGGCCGTCCCGGGCGGGGAGCCTGCAACATCCCGCGCGTGGTCGCCAATATCCCGGTGTTTGCACAAACGGAGGCGAGCGGGTAAGATTCGGGGCGTCATCGGTGGAACGGCAGGCGCGGGTGCCCCGGCCGGTGGCGCGGAGACGCGGGTTTGCTGCGGTACATCATCCGGCGCGTGTTGGAGGTGATCCCGACGACAGCGGGCGTGCTGCTGCTGACGTTCGCGCTGTTCCATGTGGTGGGCGGGTCGCCGGCCGAGGTCGTGCTGGGCAAGAACGCGACGCCCGAGGCGCTCGCGCTGTTCGACGCGAAGTACGGCTATGACAAGCCGCTGCTGGCGGGGCGCTGGGCCGCGTCGCGCGCGCTGGCGGGGGCCGCGGCGGCGGACGGCGGCGCGGTGCCGCTGGCCTTTCCCCTCGGCGCCGGGTTGTGGCGGCTTGCGGCGCGCGGGGGGGAGCCCCCCGCCTCCGGCGTCGAAGTGACGCTACGCGACAGCGCCACCGGCGCGCGGCGCACCCTTGCCGCGGCGGCGGCCGGCCGGGGACGCTTCCGCTTCACGGTGCCGCAGGGATCGGTCGCCGAAGCGGTGCGGCTCGCGGACGGCGCGGGCGCGGCGCTGCGGCTGCAGCGCAGAACCGCCCACCTGTTCGATTCGCAGTTGGGCCACTTTCTCGGCGGGCTGGCGCGGGGCGACTGGGGAGTTTCGTCCGATCTGGGGCGACCCGTCGCTGCGGTGCTGCGCGAAGGAGTGGGCCCCTCCCTGGCGCTGACGGTGCCGATCCTGGTCGGCGGCACGGCGCTGGCGGTTCTCTTCGGCCTCTGGTGCGCCTGGTGCCGCGGCGGCGCGGTCGACCGCGCCGTGCTCGTCGTGTCGACGCTGCTGATGAGCGTCAACTACGTCATCTGGGTGCTGGCGGGCCAGTTTCTCCTCGCCTACAAGCTGCGCCTCTTCCCGATCTGGGGCTTCGAGCACTGGACCTACCTCGCGCTCCCCGTTCTGATCGGCGTGGCGAGCGGCCTGGGGCGCGACGTCCGCTTCTGCCGCACGGCGATTCTGGACGAGGTCGGGAAGCCGTACGTCCGCACCGCGCTGGCCAAGGGGCTGGCGACGCGGCGGGTGATGGTGCGCCACGTGCTGCGCAACAGCCTGATTCCGATCGTCACCTACGTCAGCCTCTCGGTGCCGTTTCTGTTCACCGGGAGTCTGCTGCTCGAGAGCTTCTTCGGCATTCCGGGGCTGGGGAGCGTCAGCCTCAACGCGGTTCATTCGAGCGACATGGCGGTGGTGCGCGCCGTGGTGGTGATCGGCGCGCTGGTGTACCAGGGGGTGAATGTGGTGGCCGATCTGAGCTATGCGTGGCTCGATCCGCGGGTCCGCTTGAGGTGATGGCGATGCGCAGCGGCGAACAATCGGTCTGGCGGCGGCTACAGGCAAGGCGGGGGGCGCGCGCGGCGCTGGTGGTGGTGGCGCTCGCCTTCGCGGCGGCGCTGTGGGGCGAAGGGGTCTACCGCGTCAGCCGCCACGCCGACCGCACGCCCGCGTACAACCGCGTGGACGAGTCGCGGCGCTACCTGCCGCCCGCCGCCGTCCGCTGGCTCTGCGGCGCGGCGGCTTTCCCCGGCGTCTCCGCCTGGGCCTATCCGCTGGGGAGCGACAACCTGGGGCGCGACGTGCTGGCCCGCGTGGTGCAGGGGACGCGGATCGCCTTCCACGTCGGCATCGTCACCTCGCTCATCGCGCTGCCGCTGGGGGTCGCGCTCGGCTGCCTGGGGGGCTATTTCGGCGGCCGCGTCGACAGCGTGGTGACCTGGCTCTGCGCGACGGTGGCATCGATGCCGGGACTGCTCTTCATTCTCGCCGTGGCGCTGGTGGTGGGTCCGGGGCTGGCCGGACTCTACCTGGGAATCGGCCTGACCACCTGGGTGGGCGTCTGCCGCAACGTGCGGGCCGAGACGATCAAGCACCGCGACCGCCCGTACGTCGAGGCGGCGCGGGTGCTGGGCTACAGCCACGGGCGCATTTTGTTCCGCCATATCTTGCCGAATGTCCTCCATATTGTGCTAATCTGTTTTTCCCTGCGGTTTCCGTCGGCGGTGGCGACCGAGGTGTTTGTCAGCTTTCTGGGGATCGGTGTGCAGAGCGAGCCGTCGTGGGGGGTGATGATCAACAACGCGCGCCTGCGGCTGTGGCAGGGCGTCTGGTGGGAGATGGCCAGCGTGTCGGTGGCCATTTTCGCACTGGTGATGAGTTTCAACATTCTAGCGGACGCGTTGCGCGACGCGCTGGATCCGGCGCTGCGGACCGGCGATTGAGCGCGGAGGAGGAGCGGGGTGATGAAAATCGCGGTAATCGGGGCGGGACATGCGGGGGTGGAGGCGGCGGTAGCGGCGGCGGCGGGCGGCGCCGAAGTCGACCTCTTCTCGAACGAGGCGGTGCCGCCGTATTTCCGGCCGCGCCTGATCGCCGTGGCCTGCGGCCAGGCCGAGCCCGAAGCGGTCATCATGCACCCGGCGGAGTGGTACGGGCAGAAAGGGGTGCGGCTGCATCTGGAGACGCCGGTGGTGGTTTTCGACCCCGACTCGCGCCGCGTCGTGTGCAAGGCGACGGACGACGCCTACGACGCCGTCGTGCTGGCGTGCGGCTCGCTGCCGATCCTCCCCAGGATCGAGGGACTCGCCGACGGCATGCCCGTCTCGCCGCTGTGGACGATGCGCGATGCGCTGGCCCTGCGCGGACGCATCACGGCCGGGGTGCGGGTGCTGGTGATCGGCGGCGGCGTGCTGGGCGTCGAAGCGGCGCTGCGCGCCGCCGAGGCGGGGGCGCGGCCGGTCATCGTCGAACGGCTGCCGCGGCTGCTGGGGACGGTGCTCGGCGCGACCGCGGCGGCGGCGCTGCTGGAGCAGACCGCCGCCGCCGGCGTGGAGGTGCGCTGCGGACGGTCGGTGCTGATGTTCCGGCGCGAGGCGTCGGGCGCGGTGACCGCCCTGCTGGACGACGGCGCCAAGGTCGAGGCCGACTGGGTGATCTGCTCGATCGGCGCTGCGCCCAACCGCACGCTGCCGCAGGCGTCGGGGATCGAGACCGACCGCGGCGTGCTGGTGGACGAGAACCTGCAGACCCCCTGGGCCGGCGTCTTCGCCGCCGGCGATCTGGCGCAGCGCCGCGGCGCCCGCATCCGCTGCTCGGCGCGCGATGCGGCGCTGCAGGGGAAGGCCGCGGGGGCGAACGCGGCGGCCTTTGCGGCGAACCGCGACCGCCAGCCGTTCGTGCCGCCCAGGCCGCTGGTGATGATGAAGGTCGGTTCGGTGGAGGCCTACGCCCTGGGCGAGGCCGGCGGCGCGGAGGAGTTCGCCGAGGTGCGCCTCGACGACGGGTCGGTGCGCCGCATCTGCCGCCTGCTGGTGCGGCGGGGCGACGCGATCGTGGGCGTGCAGATGGTCGGCTCGCGCGAAGGGTTCGACGCCGCCTGCGAGAAATGGAGCGGGGCATGAGCGGCGCACTCGTACCCGGGGCCTATCCGGCGGTCCACCATTTCGGTATCGTGGTGAAACAGACCTTCGAAGATCCGGCCGCCCTGGAGGCGGCGCTAGCGGGATGCGACGTGGTCACTCCGCTGCACGACGGCCAGCGTTCGCGCATGGGGACCTACCGCACCCTGCGGGTCTCGGTGCGGGTGGATTCGCGCGAGCGTCTGGAGGCGGTGGACGCCAGCCTGCGGGCGGTCGCCGGCGTGATGATGCTGCTCTGAGGACGGAACATGGCGACTCTGGGCATTCTGGGCGGGACGTTCAATCCGATCCACAACGGCCACCTGCTGATGGCGCGCACGGCGGCCGCGGCGTTCGGCATGGAGCGGGTGCTGCTGGTGCCGGCCCATGTGCCGCCGCACAAGGAGGTCGCGGGCGGCGTCTCGGCGGCGCACCGGCTGGCGATGGTCCGCCTGGCCGCCGCCGGCGACCCGCTGCTGGCGGTCGATACCGTCGAGATCGAGCGGGGGGGCGTCTCCTACGCCATCGACACAGTGCGGACTCTGGCGCGGCGTCATCCCGGACACGATCTGGCGTTCATCATCGGTGTCGACTCGCTGCTGGAGCTTTACCGCTGGAAGGAAGTGCACGCGTTTCTCACCCTGTGCCGCGTGGTGACGGTCGACCGGCCCGGCATTATCGGCCGTCCGCTGCAGCCGCACGACCTGAACCTCCCCGAAGCCGCGTCGCGCCGCCTGCTGGACGACGTGGTGACGGGACCGCTGAGCGATGCGTCGTCATCGGAGATCCGCAGGAGAATTGCCAAACGGCTGCCGATCGGCTATCTTGTCCCGTCACCCGTGGAACGGTACATCGCGGAGCACGCGCTCTACCGACCGGCGAATCAGGAGGCAGGCAATTAACGCACACGAGATCGCAGGCGAGATCAGGAAGGCGCTCGAAGACAAACTGGCCAGGGATGTCCGCGTCTGGGACGTTCGCGGCCGCTCTTCGGTCACCGATTACTACGTGGTGGCGACGGGGACGTCGGCGCCGCATCTGAAGGCGTTGCTCACCGGCGTGCAGCAGCACATGAAGGCGCTCGGCGTGGCCAGCTACCGGTCGTCGGGCACGCCCGACAGCGGCTGGGTGGTTCTGGACTTCATTCACGCGGTCGTCCATGTCTTCGCGGAGGAGACGCGCGCCTACTACGACATCGAGCGGTTGTGGCAGGACGCCGGGCAGGCCGACTGACCGACGGAGGGTCCCATGCCGCCCGGTGGTGGAGGATTCGGAAGACGGGGGGGCGCGGAACGGAAGCCCGCGCTGCCGCTCAAGGAGAGTTTCCGCCAGTTGGTGCGGCTGCTGTGGCCGTTCATCCGGCCGCGGCTGGGCGCGATCGCGCTGGGAACGGGGTGCCTGCTGGTCGGCCTGGCGCTGGGCAAGGTGATCCCTCTGGTGTCGGGCTGGCTGGTGGACCACGTGCTGACCCCGGCGGTGAGGGCCGACCAGACGACGCTCGACCGCAGCCCCGTCTACCTGCGGGTGGGAATAGCCGCCGGCGCCATGCTGGCCTGCGCCGTGCTCGGCGCACTGGTGGGCGGCGTGCACACATGGGTGGTGCGCAGCGCGAGCGCCTCGTTTGTGCGCGACCTGCGCATACACGTCTACCGCCACCTGCAGCGGCTGTCGCTCCATTTCTTCGAGTCACGCCCGAGCGGCGACGTAGTGGCCCGCGTCGCCGGCGATGTCGCCGGCCTCGAAGAGGTGATCACCTTCGCGGGCGACCGGTTGCTGAACGATACGTTGAATCTGCTCGTTACTCTGGGGCTGCTCTTCTGGCTGGAGTGGCATCTGGCGCTGGTGGCGATGGTTCCGGTGCCGCTGCTGTTGCTGATGATGCGCTGGTTCAGCACGACGATTCGTCCCGTCTACCGCGCGACGCGCGACCGCTACGGCGAGGTGCAGGCGAAGCTGCAGGACAACATCTCGGGCATCCGCGTGATCAAGGCGTTCCACGCCGATGAGCAGGAGGCCGTGGCGGTCGAGGGGATGGTCCACCGCCTCTACGACGCGCAGGTCCGGGCGGTGCGCCTGTCGAGTGTCGCCTGGCCGCTGATGGGGTTTCTGCACGGACTGGGCCATCTGCTGGTGATCGGTGCGGGGGCGTACCTGATCGTGCGGCCCGGATCGACCTTCACGGTGGGTTCACTGTTCGCCTTTGCCGCCTTCGTGATGCAGCTCTACCAACCCATCGGTTCACTCTTCCACACCTACAACAGCATGCTGCAGTGCCTGGCGGCGGGGGAGCGCGTCGCCGAGTTGCTCCACGCCGTGCCCGATGTCGCCGATGCCCCGGACGCCCATCCGCTGCCGCCGATCCGCGGGCGCGTCTGTTTCGAGCGGGTGGGCTTCCACTACCGGCCCGGCGTGCCGGTACTGAAGGAAGTCTCGTTCACCGCCGAGCCGGGTCAGGTGGTGGCGCTGGTGGGGCGCAGCGGCGCCGGCAAGACCAGCATCGTCAATCTGGTGGCCCGCTTCTACGATCCGGAATCGGGGCGGGTGACGGTCGACGGCCACGACGTGCGGCGGGTGACGCAGGCGTCGCTGCGCAGCCAGATCGCGGTCGTGCCGCAGGACGCCTTTCTCTTCAACGGCTCGGTGCGCGAAAACATCCGCTACGCGCGGCCCGAGGCCGGCGACGAAGAGGTGCGCGCGGCGGCCCGCGCCGCCTACGCCGACGGCTTCATCGAGGCGCTGCCCGACGGCTACGGGGCGCTCATCGGCGAACGCGGCGTCAAGCTCTCCGGCGGTCAGCGGCAGCGGCTGGCGATCGCGCGGGCGCTGCTGGCCGACCGCCGGATCCTCATCCTGGACGAGGCGACCTCGATGGTCGATACCCACGCCGAGACCGAGATCCAGCAGGCGCTGGCGCGGCTGATGCACGGGCGCACCTGCTTTGTGATCGCCCACCGCCTGTCGACCGTCACCCACGCCGACCAGATTCTGGTCATCGAGGACGGCTGTGTCGCCGAGCGCGGCACGCACGCCGAGCTGCTGGCGCGCAGCGGCCTCTACAACGGCCTCTGCCGCGAGCAGTTCAGAAACGCCGCGACGCT
>CAYVKQ010000103.1:0-1702 GCA_964451945.1 uncultured Lentisphaerales bacterium | reverse complement strand
GACTGGTTCGACGCCGCCAAGTGGTCCACAGACGCGGTGCCCGCCGCGGGCGACACGGTGACGGTCAGCGGCGGAACGGTGACCCTGACCGGCGTCACGGAACGGGTGTCCTCGCTTGCGCTTTCCGGCGCCGGCGCCGTGCTCGTCTTCGCCGAGCCGCGCCGCGCCGCGCCGCCCGACCTCGTGACGACGCTCCACGCCGACAGCATCGTCCTGTCCGGCGGCGCGACGGTCACGCACGCCGCGAACGACATGACCGTCGCGGACTATCTTGCGCTGGCGGACGAATCGCGCGCCTGGCTGATGGACGCCCGCGTGAACATCGTCTGCGGGACGCTGTTGATCGACCAGGACTCCCAGATCGACGCGGACGGCAAGGGCTACCATCTGGAGGCGGAAGCCACGAAATGCGGCGCGCCCGGTCCCGGCGGCGACACGACGAACGTGACGGGCACGGTCGGCATCGCGTGGGACAACGGCACCGCGGCCGCCTACCTCTGCGCGGGCGGCCACGGCGGCTGGGGTGCCGGCACGCATTGGCGCGTCATCGACAAGAAGCACGAGCTCGCCTATTCCTACGGCAGGACCTACGGCGATCCTGCGGCGCCCGTCTGGTGCGGCTCCGCCGGCGATTCCGGCACCTCCGCGAGCTTTCCCGGCACGGCCGGCGGCGGCGCCGTGCGGATTGCCGCGACGGGTACGGTGACAATCGTCGGCGCGATCACCGCGAATGGCGCCGGACCCCGCTTCACGGAAACAGACCAGCGCCACTTCTCCGGCTCCGGCGGCAGCGTCTGGATCGCCGCGGGCGCCGTCGCGGGCTCGGGCCTGGTCTCCGCCGACGGCGGCGCGGGCTACACCTGCCGCTATGCCGGCGGCGGCGGCCGCGTTGCCGTCACCTACGACGCCGCCCTGCAGGACGCCCTGGGCGCCGTTCCCGCGCTCGCCTTTTCGGCGGATTCACCGGCCTCGCCCGAATCGTTCGGTTCCGCGACGCCCGCGCGTTCTTTCGGCGAAGTGGGCACCGTATTCTTCACCGACGACCGGTTCTTCACCGAGGTATTCGACGGCGTACACGGCGTGCGCGCGGGGGAGCTGCGCGCCGCGGAGTGGGGCCGCTGGAGCCCGGCTTTCCTTGCCGTGACGAACGCGCGCATCCGCTTCGCGGCGGGCGCCGCCACCAACCTCACGCTCGCGGGCGGCGTCACCGTCTCGGGCGCGACGGCCCAGCTCGACCTCGGCGGCGGTGACTGGTATTTCGACACGGGCGCGACCGGGCAGACGCCCTACGTGCGTCCGCTCTCCGAGGGAAATCCCGTGCTGCGCGCCGCTTGGCTCGCCGTGGCGGACGGCGCCCGCTTCGCGGTGGTTCCCGGCCATACCAACGGCACGGCGCTCGTCGCCCTCGCGGGCGGTCTCGCGGTCGGCGCGAACGCGTCGATCCGCTACTGGTGCCATCCCACGAACGGCGCGGTTGCGCGCATCACGGCGTCGAACGCCCAGATCGCCGCGACGGCGACGCTGGACGCCTCGGGAACGGGCTACACCTGCGCTTCCAGCGGGACCTCGCGCGGGCCGGGGCTCTTTCCGCGCGAATACACCTTCACAGGAGCCGCGGTCGGCCACGGCGGCGCGGGGTCGGGCCTTCCGGTGAACCGCTACATCCGCAGCGACATGGGCAGCGCCTACGATACGCCGGACG
>CAYVKQ010000102.1:0-9585 GCA_964451945.1 uncultured Lentisphaerales bacterium | reverse complement strand
CGAGGCTCTCCGGCCGGCCGTCGCGGCGGCCGATCCGCAGCACCGTGCTTTCGCGTCCGGGCGTGCAGCTGACCCCCGTCGGCGCGAGGCGCTGCAAGATCGGGATCCACGCGTCGCCGGGGATGAACTCGCCGAAGGGGACCAGGTGCTGCTTGCGGTAGCGCCCCATGGAGAGGCCGTTGGTGGCGAAAAGCCAGGCGGCGTTGTAGTGGCGGAGGAGCGGAGGCGCCTCCGGCCGTTCAATCGCCTCGACCTCGACGGCGCCGGTGAGCAGCGGCGCGCCGGCGTCGGCGGCGGCCGCCGCGGCGAGGCGCATCACCGCCGGATCGAACGGGACCGAGCCGTTCACCGCCGTCTCCGGCCAGACCACCAGGTCGGGCGCGACCAGCGCGGCGAGGCGGGTCTGGTCGGCGAGCACCCGGCGCTGCGACAGCACCTGCTCCTCGGTGATGGCGAAGATCGAGGGGGAGTTGGGCTGCACCAGGACGACGCGCCAGTCGTCGGCCGACGCCCGCAACGGGTTTGCCTGCAGCCGCCGCACGCCCCAGAACCAGGCGGCGAGGATCAGCACCATCGGCACGAACGTCTCCAGCGATTGCACCAGCGCGCGCCGCGGCCGGGGCGATGGCGCGCCGCCGGCGAGTGCCCGCGCCAGCGGTTCGGCGGTCCGCTCGATCAGGCTGGCGATGGCGGCGTTGCCCAGCGCGACCAGGGCGGAGACGGCGGGCGCGCCGCCGACCGCGGCGAGCTGGATCAGGGAGGGGTTGCCGGCCAGCGTGGTGCCGATCATGTCCCAGGGGAAGCCCGAGAGGAGGACGCTGCGGAGGATCTCGGCGCCGACCCACAACAGCGGTTCGCCGAGCCAGATCGTCGCCAGGCGCGCCGTTGCGCCGGCCCGCGCCGCACGCCGCCATAGCCGCGCCGCGGCCCAGCCGAAGAGGGCGAAGAAGACGGCGCACCAGGCCGCGAGGGCGGTCTGGCCCAGCAGGACCAGGGCCAGCGGGCCGCCGTTGCCGATCAGGCTCCACAGCCAGGTGAGCGCCGGCAGCCAGAAGCAGAGCCCCGCCAGGCCGCACCATGCGGCGGCGGCGCGCGGCGAGCTGTGGCGGGCGATGAGGAGCAGCGGTACCAGCGCGAACCAGCCGCATTCCTGTTGGTCGCGGGGCGGCAGCGCCGCCGTGTAGAGCGCTGCGGTGAGGAGGACCCCCGCCAGGCGGAGGAGGTTGGCGCGGTCGGAGAGAAAGACGGCGAAGCGGCGTGTGGCGCGGGTCATAGGTTCCGGGGTCAGGGTTCGGGGTTCAGGGGGCAGGGGTCTCACAACAGCAGCCAGGCGACGGCGGTGGTCAGGAAGCCCGTCGTCAGGCCGAGGACGAGCCAGCGGAGGAACGAGACGCGGATGCGGTAGCGGGTCCTGAGCATGCCGAGGGCGATGACGTTGGCGGTCGATCCGAAGACGGTGACGTTGCTGCCGAAGGAGGAGCCGAAGAGGAGCGCCCACCAGAGGCGGTGGTAGCCGGGATCGAGCTGGTCGAGCGCCTGGACGACCGGCGTGCAGAAGACGACGAAGGTCATGTTGTCGACGAATGCCGAGCCGAGGGCGCCGGTGGCGAGCACGAGCGGGACGGCGGCCGCTGGCGAGCCGCCCGTCGCCGCGGCGACGCGGGTCGCGATGCGGGCGGCGACGGGGAGCTTTTCGAGGCTGCCGGCGATGATGAAGAGGGCGAGCAGGAAAAAGATCGAGACCCAGTCGATGTGTTCGCTGAAGCTGCGCCGCGCCCGTTCGGGGCGGATGAGCAGCGCGCCGGCGGCGAGGGCCAGCGGCGCGACCATGAGGAAGGGGTGGCGGCCGTCGTCGGGCGAGAAGCCGATCAGGCGCTCGATGGCGGGATGGAAGAGCAGCGGCAGGAGGACGACCGCCAGGGCGGCGGTGATGCGCAGGACCGGGATGCCGCCGACGACCGGCCCGAGGTCGCGGTCGGCGGCGCGGTGGGCGGCGAGCTTGGCCGTCAGCTCGCGGATGCCGCGGCGCTCGGCCAGCGCGAACACGGCGAGCATCACGGCCAGCGCCGCCGCCACGGCGGGGGCGGCGGTCCGGGTGAAGCCGACGAAGGTGCAGTCGGCCTTGATGCCGATGAAGAGCGCCACCGGGTTGCCGAGCATGCAGAAGGCCGAGCCGATGTTCACCGCCATCACCGCCAGCACGACGAACGGCGTCGGCCGCACGCGGAGGGTGTCGCAGACCTGGAAGACGAGCGCGAGCACGACGATCACCGCCGCCGCTTCGCCGGCCACGGCCGAGACCAGCGCGCCGAGAAGGGCCGTCGCCAGGACGAAGCGGAAGCCGGTGAGCGCGCGGTTGGCGAGGATCGCCTGCACCAGGCAGGAGAAGAGCCCCATCTCCTGGAAGATGCCGACCAGGATCATCATCCCGGCCAGGAAGAGGATGATGTGGATGCGCGAGGTGACCGCCAGCTCGGGGATCGAGAGGGTGCGGGTGGCGACCAGCACCGCCACGCCGAGCAGCGCCACCGCCAGCCGGCGGTTCCAGAAGCAGACGGTCGAGCAGACCATCACCGCGAAGGTGGCGACGGCGATCCGCTCGCGGGGCGCCGTGGCGATTCCCGCGGCGCCGGCGCCCCAGACGGTCGCCGCCGAGGCCAGCGCCAGAAAGAGGAGGCGGGGGACGGTGCTGCCCCACAGCTGTTGGGTCTTGGATGTGAACATGGCGCCCTCGCAGGGTTATTCGCGCATCACCTTGTCCAGGAAGCGGGGCAGGGTGATGACGCCGATCAGTTTCTGGCCGCCGAGCACGTAGCAGGTCGCCGCCTTGCGGCGCGTCAGCTCGGCGGCGACCGAGATGGCGGGATCGTCGGCCTCGACCGATGCGAACTCGTCGGAGATGATTTCGGAGAGCCAGGTCGTCTCCTCGTTGCGCAGCACCGAGGCGAACGGCTCGAAATGGATGATCGACGAGAGGTCGCGCATCCACAGCAGGTGGTCGGGGAGGCAGACGCGGAGCAGGGCGTCGGCGCTGACCACGCCGACCATGTCGTCCTCGCCGTCGGTGACCGGAATCTCGGAGAGCTGCAGCCGGACGAAGAGGTCGATCGCCGTCTTGAGGCTGTCGTTGTCCTTGAGCACGACGGGCGGGTCGGCCATGATGTCGGCGGCGCACACGTAGTCGGGCAGCACCAGGCCGCCGCGCTCGAAGAAGCGCATGATCTCGCCGGGCGATCCCATCGCGGCGACGCCTTCGGCGGCTTCTTCGTCCTGCAGCAGCCGGCTCAGGGAGCGGAGGACCTGGAGGTAGAGGGCTGGCTGGTTCTTGGGGACCAGGATCAGGAAGACGAGGCGGGCGGGGGTCTCGTCGAACAGGACGCCGCGGCGCGAGGTGGCGACGGCGATGTAGGGCCGCGCGAGGCGTTCGAGCCGGGCGTGCGGGATGGCGATGCCGTGGCCGATCACCGTGGCGCCGGCGGCGGCGCGCTCGTTGACGGCGTCGTGGATGGCGGCGAGGCCGGTCAGGCCGTGGTTTTCGCCGAGCCGGCGGAGCATGGCGCCGAGCAGCGCGTCGCGGTCGCCCTGGGGCGCGTCGCACAGGATGTCGTCGGCACTGAAAAGGGACGCCAGATCGACCGTCTTCGGTGCGGGCTGTTTCATGTCCCGAGTATAGGCGAAGCCCGCCGGAACCCGCAATGGAATTTGCGCCACCGATTAGCATTGCATCCCATCCGCGAAACCCGCAGAATGGCGCGCATCGTTTTTTGTCCATACCAACAGGAGCGTGTCCATGCAGATTGACAGCGGGTTGTTCGACCACATGGTTGTGCAGCGGAATGCCAGGGACCTCAGCGCGGCCGCTTTCAGCGGGCGGTGCGAGGCCGATGGACCGGTGCGGGCGCGCGTCTGCCGCAACGGCAAGCCGGTGCCGGGATTCGCCGACAAGGTCGTCGGCGCGGCGGCGCGGGGCCGGATGCAAGGCAGCATCGACGGTCTGCCGGCCGGCGGTCCGTACGAGGTGACGCTGCGGGCCGGCGGCGCATCGCTGACCGTCCGCGACCTGCTGGTGGGCGATGTCTGGCTGCTCGGCGGGCAGTCCAACATGCAGGGGTGCGGGCTTTTCCCCAAAAAGCGGCCGGCCGCCGAGCCGCAGGTCCGCGCGTTCTACATGGACGACCGCTGGGCCGTCGCCAAAGATCCGCTGCACAACATGTACGCCTGTGTCGACCCCGTGCATATCGACCTCGCCGGCGGCGTCCGCCCGGCCAAGCCCCAGCCCGGCTGGGGCGTCTGCCCCGGTCCCGCCTACGGCGCCGAGATGCGGCGGCTGACCGGCGGCGTGCCGCAGGGGCTGATCGCCTGCGCCCACGGCGGCACCTCGATGACCCAGTGGGACCCGGCGCGCAGGCGCGAAGGCGGCAAGAGCCTCTATGGCGCCATGATCCGCCGTCTGCGGAAGAACGGCGGCCGCGTGGCGGGGATGATCTGGTACCAGGGGTGCAGCGACGCCAATCCCGACGCCGCGCCGCGCTACACCGCCCGCATGAAGGCGCTGGTCGCGGCGCTCCGCCGCGACAGCGGCGACAAGACGTTGCCGGTGGCGATCGTCCAGATCGCCCGCGTCGTCGGCTGGGGCGAGGCGACCGCGGCGCACTGGAATTCGGTCCAGGAGCAACAGCGCCTGCTGCCGCAACGGATCCGCAACCTGACGACCGTGCCGGCGATCGACCTGCCGCTCGACGATATCATTCACCTCAGCGGCGAGAGCCAGGCCGTGCTGGGCGTCCGCCTCGCCGGCGCCATGCAGGCGCTGCGCGCGGGGCGCAAGGCGGGACTGCCGCCGATCACCCTCGAGGGCGTCACGCTTGAGACGGCGCGCGGTCTGGGCGTGGCGGTCGCGACGTTCGGGAACGTGGTCGGTTCGCTCCGTTGCGGCTCCCGCCCCGGTGGCTTCTCGATCGTCACCGGCGCCGGCGCGGGCAACCTCTTCGACGTCCGTCTGGAGGGGGCTTGCGCGCGGATCCGCAGCACCCTTTCGCCCGACGATCTCGCCGCGGCGTCGCTCCACTACGGCCGCGGCACCGATCCCTTCTGCACCATCACCGACGAGGCGGGGCGTTCGCTGCCGGTCTTCGGACCCGTCGCGTTGGGCAGGCCCCGCGCCGTCACCCCCTATTGGCGCGCCTGGCGGATCAGCGCGTTCCAGCCGGGAGCGGGCACCCTCGCCACCCTCGCGTACCCGAAGGGCGTCGTTTCGGGACCGCTGACGCCGCGGACCTTCGCCGAGGCTTTCTGCTCGCTTCACCCGGAGATTTCGGAGCGCGGCGGCCGGGACGAGGTCGTCTACTATGTCGGCCGCTTCTCCTGCGGCGAGCCGATGCGCCTCGCCCTGCTGCTCGGCTACGACGGGCCGGTCAAGGCGTGGGTCGACGGCAGGAAGATCTTCCACGATCCGGACGGCACCAATCCCGCCACGGCGAACAAGGGGTGCGGCCGTTTCGCGGCGGCGGCCGGCGGGCACGAGGTCGTCATCGCCCTGGGGACCCACAGCGGCAGGGCGTGGGGAGTGTTCGCGCGGCTGGAGCGGCTCGATGTTCCGGCCAAGGCGTTGCGGTTGAAGACGGCGGTGCTGCCGGAGATCATCGGGTAATGCACAGAATGAAGGATCTTGCTTTTACCAACAGGAGGAGCCTTATGTCTCTGCAGCAACGGATCGCCACGCTGGCGTGGCTCGGCTTCGCCCTGACGCTGGCGGGTCAGGATCTTCGCGAACTGTCGTTCATGACCGCCATGCCCGCCCGGCCGGCGCCCGTGATCGACGGCCGGTTGACCGACCCCTGCTGGCAGACCGCCGTTCCCAACCTGAACTACTACGAATTCCTCAAGCCCAATCCCAAACGGGTGAACACGCCCCGTACGGAGTGCTCCGTCGTCTACGACGACGCCGGCCTCGCCATCGGCGTGGTCAACCACGACGACCAGATCGGCAAGCTGAAGCAGGCCATCACCAAGAACCATCACGGCTCCACCTGGACGGACGACTGCGGCGAGTTCTACATCGACCCCGACGCGCAGGGGATCGGCTTCTACAAGTTTGTCGTCAACTCCCTCGGCAAGTTCGACGACCTCTGGCGCATGGACCGCGCCAACACCTTTGCGGACTGGAACTCCGCCGGCGTCCGCTCCGCGGCCTGGGTCGGCACCAACCGCTGGGAGCTGGAGATCTTCATCCCGTGGTCCGACATGGGGCGCCGGCAGCCGGCCCGGCCGGGCGACCTCTGGATGTTCAACCACAGCCGCTTCTGCATGGGGCGCGGCTGGGGGAATTTCAGCACCTCGGCGCCGGGCGGCTCCTACTACTCTCCCGAGAAATTCGGCTACCTCCATTTCAGCAGCGGCACCGCGCCGGACATGCGCCGGATCGCCCAGATCATCGCCGCCCGGCTGAACAGCAAATGGGGGATCGAGATCGGCGACACCGTCGCGCTGAACACCGACGACGGGGTGCGCTTCACCCGGCTGGAGGAGTTCCGGAGGGAGACCGAAGCCGGCCTGGCGCAACTGGCGACCAACTGCGTGGAGCAACTGCGCGAGGTCAACCGCCCCGATCTGAACCGGCGTCTCGGCCAGAGCCTGCAGGCTCTGGACAAGGCCGGCGCCGCGTGCGACGGCTCCTTCGCCGGCATCAAGAGCCTGGCCGACCAGCGGGCGGGACTGGAGTGGATCCTCTGGAATGCCCGTTCGGAACAACTGCTCACGACCGCCGACGCCATGCCGGCGGCGGCTTTCGGACCCTACCGGCTCCACCGTCCGGCCAAGGGGTTCGACGGCTACAACGGCTATTACCTGACCCATGTTCTGGGCACCTACGAGACGCCCCATCTCGATTGGGGCAAACGGCTCCGCGATCCGCTCGACATCCTCTTCAGCGCGCCGACCTACGGCGCTCGCCTCCGCTACGGGGCCGAGATTTTCCAGCGCTTCGGCTACGGCGGCGAGTGCTTCACCACCTTCGGCAACGACGCGTTCGGCGGCTACGGTCACTACGACGACCCCGTCTCCGGCAACACCCCGCCCGACAAGGATGCGCAGTTCATCGACCTGCTCAAGCGCCGTCCCGACGTCTTCTTCTTCTGGGGGTTCAACTTCAACGCGATGCGGGGCGATTTCCGCTACGAAATCCTGCGCCGCGTCCGCGACGAAGGCGCCGGGCTGGTCCTGCTCGGCACGCCGGGTCACCGCGAGATCATCGACAAGTTGCCGCGGCTGGACGCCGTCGCCGAGGCGGTCTGCGCGCTGGCCCCCTATCCGCAGCTGCCCGGGGCGTATCCCGACCGCGCTCCCGAGGCGCCGCCGCCGGCGGCGACAAACATCCTGGACGTCCGCGCCCTGGGCCACGGCCGCATCCTCTATCTCCCCGCCATGCCCGACCTCGGCTGGACGCCGGAATGGAAGGCGCTGTTCGAATGCCGCAACGCCTTCTACGGACGGGTGGTCGCCGCCGCCGGGCAGCGCGGCGGCGGCGTACTCGCCTGCGGTCCGGTCGGGACCGTCCCTTTCGGCACGGAGTCCGCCGCCGTGCAGGCGCGGTTCCCCATGCGCGCCCCGCTGCGCGCGCGTCTGGGTCTCGGCGCGGCGCCCTACGCCCTGCGCTGGCGCATCCGTTCCGAACAAAACGCCGTCGTCGCCCGGGGCGAGACCGCCGGGAACCAGGAGCGCTTCGGGCTGCGCATCCCGCTGCGCCTACAGCCGGGCGCGGAAGGCCCCGCGGCGGCCGTCGCCGCCGCCACGCCCCTCCCCGCCGGGCGCTACTACCTGGACCTGGTCGCCTCCGTCGCCGGGGAGGCCGTGGACCACGGCTTTGTTCCCTTCACTGTTGCCTCGCCGGTCGGCGCCTTGTCGCTGAAAGCTCCCGACTCGGCCCGCGACCGCGCCCCCCTCCCCTGGGAAGCCGCCTGGGAGAAGGGGTTGCCCCGCGCCGCCACGCTCGAGCTCACGCTGAGCGACCTGCCCTACCGGCGGCTGTGGTGGCGGGCGCGCCTGCCCGTGCGGGCCGGCGCCCGCGCGCTTTCGGGCATCGTCACCAACTATCCGCTGCCGACCCGTTCCGGCCTGCTGGAGGCCCGCCTGATCGCCGACGGCGTCGAGCAGGTCAACACCCGCCAGATCGTCTTCTTCCCCGACGCCGATTTCCCCGTCTACGGGCAGGTGGCCTGGCAGTGGCTGGGCGACGCCGGCCTGGCCGAGCTGCACGCGCCGCAGGCGGTCGAGCGATTCGGCTGGACCGGGAACCTGTCGGAAAACGGTCCGCAGAGCGCCTACTTCAATGCGCGGGCGCTGACCTACGTTGCCCATCTGCGGACCGGCCGCAGCAAGAGCGGCGGCATCGAGGGGGTCGTCGGCTACCATGTTATCCGCGACTCCAAGAAGACCGCCGAGGTGGAGCAGGCGCTCGACGGAGACCAGAATCCCTACCGCCCCGAGGTGCGCCAAGTGATCGCCGACGCCGCGGCCGCCCAGATTCCGGTCATGGCCCGCTACGCACCGATCGCCTACAACCTGGGCGACGAGTGCGGATTCAGCATCAACGCCTGCTTCGGCCCCTCCGACGTCAAGTTCTTCGCCGAGTTCCTCGAAGGGAAATACAAGACCATCGAGAATTACAACGCGCTGGCCGGCACGAAGTACGCCTCGTTCGCCGAAGTGCCGCACAAGGAGCCGGCCAAGGCCTTTGCCGAGGGCGACTACCAGTCGTGGTTCGACCAGGTCCAGTACACCGAGAAGGTCTACGCCGACACCTTCCACATCTTCGCCGAAGAGATCGGCAAGTGGGACCCCGGCGCCCGCGTCGGCGCCGAGGGTTCTCCCGGCGGCGACTTGGAGTACACCGTCTCCAAGCTCAAGTTCTGGGGGCCCTACGGCAGCAAGGTCCAGAACGAGGTGCTTCGTGAAATCGCGCCGCCCGGCCTGCTCCGCGGCTGCTGGTGGGGCGGCTATCTCTCCGAGTCCCGCGATGGCTACATCGACCGCCTGTGGCGTTTCCTTGTGACCGGCGCCGCCAACACCGACCTCTGGTACACGCTCGAACCCGGCAGCACCATGGGGGCGTTCAACGGCGCTTTCGAGGCCGCCCCCTACGCCGTCCGGATTCTGCCGCACCTGAACGCCCTGCGGTGGGGCTCCGGCCAGCAGCTGGTCGTCACCCCGATGCTGCGCCAGGGGCTGGCCCTGTGGTACAGCCACGAGTCCAACCGCGCCTCGGAGATCGACGAGCGGATGGTGCAGCCGGGCGAATCCCAGAACGCCCTGATCGATTTCTGCTACCGCCACGGGCTGGGACTCGAGATCATCACCAAGAACCGGCTCGACCGGCTCGCCGCGGCCAAAGTGGTGTTCCTGTTCGGCGCCAACGCGCTGACCGATGCCGAAATCGAGGCCCTCCAGACGTTCGTCGTCGGCGGCGGCCTGGTGGTCGCCGACATGCCGCCGGCCTTCATGAACGCCTTCATGATCGCCAACCAGCGGAACCCGCTGGCCGGGCTCTTCGGCGAGACGACGCTGGCCACCTGCGGTCCGGCCCGCATG
>CAYVKQ010000101.1:0-9680 GCA_964451945.1 uncultured Lentisphaerales bacterium | reverse complement strand
CGTGTCTGCCGATTCCACCACCCGAGCGTTGGATGTGAAACAGGCGACACTTTAGCGCATTGTCCCATCCGTCTGCAAGCAAAACCGGAGGGGAAAATCCGTTTTCCGCTTGGCTTGACTGGAGAACGGTCCCTTTGCCATGATGGACCCGTCGGGGGAGTGGAGCGGGTGAACGGAATCGAACCGTCGTGGCCAGCTTGGAAGGCTGGAGTTCTACCATTGAACTACACCCGCGGCAACGGTTGAACGCGGATAGTTATACGGGATCGGCGCACCAGCGTCAAGCACAGGAAGAAACCGAACGTTGAAAGCGGACCAGCATGCGGCCGAGGCGCTTCCATCGGCAGTGGCGGCGGCACTGGAGCGGCACGCGCTGCTCGCCGGTGTGGCGCGTCTCGGCGTGGCCGTTTCGGGCGGGAGCGATTCCGTGGCCTTGCTGCACCTGTTGCTGCCGCTTTGCCGCGACAGAGGGATCGCGGTCGTCGCACTCCATCTCAACCACGGGTTGCGCGGCAGTGCCTCCGGCGGCGACGAGGCGTTTGTGCGCGCGCTGTGCCGGCAGGCGGGCGTGGCCTGCGTCGTCGGCCGCGCCCGTGGCCTGGCGGCGGGAACGCGGCGGCGCGCGGGCGTCCCGATTTCACTGGAAATGGCGGCACGCGATGCGCGGCACGCCTTCTTCCGCCGGGTGGCGCGCGTCCGCCGGCTCGATGCCGTGGCGCTCGCCCATCAGCGCGACGACGCCGCCGAGACGGTGGTGCTGCGGCTCGCGCGCGGCGGCGGCGCGGCCGGGTTGGGAGGGATGCGCCCCAAGGGCACGCTCAACGGCGTGACGCTGATCCGTCCGTTGCTGGAAATCGGGCGCGGCACCCTGCGCGAATGGTTGCGCGCACACCGCCACGATTGGCGCGAGGACGCGAGCAACGGCGACCGCTCGATCCTCCGCAACCGCGCCCGGCATTCGGTGCTGCCCGCTCTGCGCGCCGCGTTCGGTCCGGGTGTCGACGCCGCGCTTGCCCGTTCCGCCGACTTGCTGCGCGAGGACGACGCGGTACTGGAGGAGCGTGCGGCGGCCGTTCTCGATGAAGCCCGCGCAGCAGGTGCAGTCGCGGCGGCGCGGCTGCTGGCCGAACCCGAGGCGATCCGCCGGCGCGCGGTCTACCGCTGGCTGCTGCAGGAGGCGGGTGCGGCGGCGGCGACGTTCGCGGCGGTGAAGCGCGTGCTGGAAAAGGTGGAAGCGGGAGGGGAGTGGCAGGTGGCGGCGGCCGGGGGCCGCCGCATCCAATGCAGGGGCGGGGCGCTGTCTCTGCAGGCCGCCGGCGCGGCATGCGTGCCGCTGGTTTGCGCCGCAAGGCGGCTGAAACGCAACGGCGCGGTGGTTTTCGACGGCGTGCGGGTGACCGTGACCGCAACCACGGGCATTGTGCGGGAGAAGGGGAGGATCGGCGAGCTGCCGGCGCGGTGCACCCTCGGCGCGGCGGCGTTGCGCGGCCGGCGGCTGGTCGTCCGCCACCGCCGTCCCGGCGATCGGATCGCGCCGCTGGGCATGCGCGGCAGCCGCAAGATCCAGGACGTGCTGACGGACGCCAAGGTCCCGGCGGCGCGGCGCGGCCGCCTGCCGTTGCTGGTGTGCGGCAACGAGGTGGTCTGGGTGCCGGGCTACCGCGTCGCCGCGCGCTACGCGGTTCCGGACGATGGCGCCCCGGCACTGTTGGTGACCCTGGAACGCGTGTGACCCGTCGCGCGGCTCACGCGCGGTGGCCGCTGCCCTCAGAACGCGCCGCTGACCCGTTTCCTGCCGCGTTTCAGGCGGTAGGTGCCGCGGCCGAAGTCGACTTCGGCCTCGTCGCCGTTCGCAAAAACAGTCCGTTGCGCCATGCCGTCGTCCGAAAGCATCGTCCAGTCGGCGACAGCCTCGTACCCCACCGCGCCGCTGAACTCCCAGACGGGACGGAGGCTGGCGATGAAGGCGGCATCCTCCTCGTAGGTGCGCGCGTCGTGCCGTCCCCAGTCCATGGTGCGGGTGCGGAGCGCCGGGGGGCCGCCCCACAGGAGCGCCCAGAGGCGGGCGTCCTTGGTCTGCGGCACGACCATCCCTTCCTTGACCACGGCCCGCGCCTTCGGGTTCTGGTTGATCCAGGAGGGGCAGACGAGGCAGTCGTGCCAGACCATGTTGTAGAGGGGGATCGAAACGCCGAAGGCCTCGACGGTGCCGGAGAGGCAGTGCGGAATGGCGTCGGGTTGCACGGTGTGGCAGTAGTCCATCACCGGGACGGCCCAGTCGTTGCCCGACTCGCTGCCGACGATCTGGCCGAGGTTGTGGCAATGGGCCAGCGCCTCGCTCCACGCCTTGCGCGTGGCGCCGCGCGTGGCGGGGTGGCGGGGATCGTAGCATTCGCGCAGGTGGCCGATGCTCCAGCAGTCGAGGTAGAAACCGTCGAACGCGCAGTCGCGCTCGGCCAGCTCGTTGCAGGTCCGGCGCAGGTACTTTTCCGCGCGGGTCGAGCAAAGCCATTCCTGGGGGCCGCCGAGCCACTCGGTCGAGGCGTGCTTGATGCCGTCGAGGTTCATCACCCCTTCGTCCAGTTTGTAGGCGTCGGTGTGTTTGTAGTAGTCGACGTAGTTGTCGTGCAGCACCACGCGGTGGCCCAGCGCGCGGATGCCGTCGCGCAGTCCCCGCAATCCGTCCCACGAGCCGAGGCGGATGTCGGGCGGCAGCGGTTCGGGGTGGTTGAAGTCGTAGCCGTCGCGGCACCAGCCGTCGATGTGGGCCAGGCCGCGCGGGCCGACCTGGGCCAGGTCGCACAGCTTGCGGTAGCGGCGCAGCCCCTCGGCGAAACGGATGTAGTTGACGCGCGAGGAGGCGCCGAAGCGGGAGAAGGTCGACATGAACCAGACGTGCAGGTGCGGCCCGCCCAGGAGGCTCTCGACGGCGGGTCGTTCGGCCGCCTTGTCGCGCAGGGTGATGGCCTGTCCTTGCAACTCGGCGTGCCGCCGGTAGGCGCGGGCCAGGTCGAGCACGCCGGCGTTTTCGAAGAACGTGTAGGTGATCGAGCGGGCGTACTTGAATCCGCCCAGCGAGGCCTGCCAGTAGGGATGGACGGTCGCGCCGCCGCGGCCGGCAACGGGCGCCTGGATGCGGAAGCCGAGGTCGTTGGGAGTGTCGGAGCAGGCGATCAGCGCCGCGCCGTCGCGGCAGCGCTGCCCCCACCACGGCATGACGAAGCCGACGCCGACATACCCCGGCAGCACGATGTCCCGCGCCAGCGGCGCATCCTTGTCGAGCAGGCACCCCTGCGAATAGGGGAGCACCAGGTCGCCGCGGCTCTTTTCGGGGAAGTGGAAGCCGCGGGGATAGAAGCTGTCGATGATCGACGCTTCGTGGGAATCCTGGCGCAGGGGCGCCACCTTGACGGTCAGGCGGTCGTCGCGCACCTCGAACGCCACCTCCAGGCCGAAACTGAGGGGCGACCACACGTTGGCCGTGTAGGACCAGCCGCTCAGTTCCGCGCGCACCGCGGTCGGCGAGGGATGTGTCCACTCGCGCCGCGCCGCCTCGCGGAAGAGAAAGGACTGGTAGGGGCCGCAATGCCCCTTTATCCCGATATCGCCGGGACCTTCCGGCGACATCCGCCAGAGCTTGCCGTTGCGCAGGTCGCGCACGGCGACATCCAGCGTGGTATCGTCAATGGTGACTTCGATCGCATCGGTCTTGATCACAGGCATTTTGACAACCTCCCCTCGATGGTCTTTTCGTGTCGTCTACTTCTCCGTCGGCACGACAATGCCGCGCATGATGATGTTCTGGCAGAAGACGAAGACGAGGAACGTCGGGATGGCGGCGATGACGAGCGAGGCGTAGATGACCGATTGGTGCGCCTCGGACTGGAGCTGGAAGATCCACACCATCAGCGTCCACATCTTCTGCTCGGGGATGATGATCAGCGCCATCATGAAGTTCGAATAGGCGGCGGTGAAGGCGCCGAGGGCGATCACCGCGAGGATCGGTTTGGAGAGGTTCATGGTCAGTGACCAGAACTTGACCCACTCATTGGCGCCGTCGAGGTCGGCGGCCTCGTACAACTCCTTGGGCTGGCTGTCGAAGAACCCCTTGAGCAGGAAGATCGAGTAGCCGTTGGCCATGCCCGGCAGAACCAGCGCGGCGAAGGTGTTGAGCAGGCTCACCGTCGCCCGCTCCGGCGCCAGCAGCGGCAGGATCACGCCGCCCGCCAGCACGCCGGCCGCCAGCGACAGCAGGGCGCGCCGGTTCTCCCTCCAGCGGGGGCGGAGCCGTTCCAGGACCAGGAAGAGGATCAGGCAGACGGCGAGGCCGAGCAGCAGCGGCCAGAGGGGAAAGCGTTTGCGCAGCATGAAGCCGGGGATCATCGCGACTTCGCCGGGGAAGGCCATCGTCGCCATGCAGAAGAGGAGGATCTTGTAGGTTCCGGGAAGATTGAAGCGGCTGAGCGCATAGGCGGCCAGCGGGTTGACGATCAGGGCCGTGAGCACGGCCAGCACGCAGTAGATGATCGTGTTCCGCACGGCGTTGCCGTGAAGCAGGATGTAGTCCAGCACCATGGCGTAGTTGCGTCGGGTGAACTCGCGGCGCAAGGCGCGCGCGTTCACGATGCAGTCTCTCCAATCGGCGGCGGCGACGATGGCGCCGTAGCCGGGGTAGCCCGCCGGCAGCGGACCGTGGCGCTCGGTGTAGAACGCTTCAAAGTGGTGGCCGAAGTCGCGCACGCTGACCGCTTCGATGGGACAGCGCGCGGAATCCTTCAGAAACGCCTCGAGGTCGGCGCGGAGATAGGGCGCCTCGCTCAACGACCGCGGGAAAGGGATATCCTCCAAACGCGCGAACGAGGTGCCGTGCTGCTTGTTGAACAACGCCACCGTGGCGAAGGAATCGGCAAGATAGCGCTGAAACGACGGCGCCAGCGTCTCGTCCAGGCGGATCGTGTCCAGGTTGCAGAGCGACCGGACGTAGGTTTCCCAATCCTCCCGCTGCAAGCCGGGCTGTTCCGGCACCCGCTCGGGGAACGGCACCTCGCGGTAGTTGGCATAGGCCGTTCCGTGCGCCTGGTTGTAGGCGTCGATGATGCTGGTGTAGCGGCCGCGCAGGTATTCCGTCACGAACCGTCCCTGTTCGCTGGTCAGGATCATGTCCTCGACGGGAAGCGAGCCGAACCATTCGACCAGCACGGCGCGGAAGTCGTCGGGGATGTTGGGATTGGGATAGCGCCCCAGCGTCATCGCCGGCGGCCGGACGCTGCTCCACGTCGTGAAGATCTGGTTGGCCGCGCGGTTGTAGGCGGGCAGGTCGTTGTGGAAGCGGCGCGCCATCTCCTTGCGGTAGGCGCGCAGGTTCTTCGGCGCCACGCCGTAGCCGCCGACATGGCCGGGGTCGCGGCGCCGGGCGTCGAGCGCCCGGCGCCAGGCGTCGAAGGCCGCCACCCATTGCGTGTCGACGGGTGGCGGCTCTTCGATGGTGCGCCAGCTCGACACCTGCATGTTCCAGGCGGACTGGGCGTTTGCCGTCAACCCGTTGTACTTGGACTCGATGTACTTCTGAAACAGGATCTGTTCCTTGAACCAGAATTCGGGATAGGGCGTGATCGCCCATGAATCGGCCTCGCTCTTGACCGATCCCGCCAGCATCAGCAGCAGCGGATAGATCATGGTCAGCGAGCCGATGATCAACGTCAGATAGACCGCCGCGTAGAGAAGCCGGACCTTGGGCGAACGCTTGCCGATGTTGCTGATGATGGGCATAGGGGGTTTCCTCGAAAACGGACCTCAGACGCCGCCTGCGGCCTTGAACTCCATGCGGCTGAGCCGCTTGAGCTGCAGCACCGTGAAGCCGATCAGCATGGCGCCGAGCACCCAGGCCATGGCGGTGGCGATGCCGAACCGCAGATACATGAACGCCTCCCAGAAAATGTGCAGCCCGATGACCTCGGTCGCGCCGTAGGGGGTGTAGGGTCCGCCGCCGGTCATCGCCAGGATGAAGCTGCTGCCGCTCTGCATGCAGCCGATCGCCGCGCCGATGAAGTTGATCGAGATGAGCGCCCGCAGCGAGGGGACGGTGATGTGCCACGCCTTCTGCACCGACCCCGCCCCGTCGATGTCGGCCGCCTCGTAGAGATCGTCGGGAATCCCCTTGAGCGCCGCGAGGTAGATCAGGCAGCCCGGCCCCATGCCGGCCCAGATCGTGGGCAGCATGCAGCAGAGCAGGGCGGTTCCCGGGACTTCGAGCCACCGTTTGGTGAAGAGCGCGTATTCGGTGTTGAAGAGCGCGTTGATCGCGCGCACGCACATGTTCATCATCTGGTTGATCAGGCCGTATTCGCTGTAGAACCCCTTGAAGAGGAAGATCACCACCACACCCGCCAGCATCGCCGGCAGGTAGAAGATGGTGCGGAAGAGGATCTTGCCGCGGGGCACTTCAGAGAGCAGCAGCGCGAGGAGGATCGGCGCGACGAAGCCGACGGTCATGAACATGACGGTATAGTGCACCGAGACCAGCATCGAATGCCAGAACTCGGGACTGAAGAGGACGGCGCCGAAGTTGTCGAGGCCGACCCAGGTGCTGAAGCCGCGCACGTTGTAGTCCTGGAACGCCATGGTCGTGCCGCGCAGAAGCGGCCAGTAGCTCCACAGGGCGATGCTGAGCAGCGACGGCACCAGGATCAGGTAGGCCAGCTTGTACCGGCCGAACTGCCATTCGCCGCGCAACCGGTCCGCCTCGCTGCGCAGCACGTTCCGGCTGAAGGCGCGGAAGACGGTGCGGAACACCAGCGCGAAGATGACCACGATGGCCAGCGCGACGGCCGCGGCCACGCGGGCGCGGAACTTCCGCACCGGTTCGGGAACAACGTTCAGCATCTTGTCGTTGGCCATCGTCACCCGCTGGTCGAGAATCTCCTGGATACGGCGCTTGGCGGCCGCCTCGTCGCCCTGCCCGATCCGGCCGGCGACCTCGCCGTCGGAGCGGATCTGGTCGATCGCCTGGCTGAGGTAGCGGTAGACCATCTGGCAATTGCGTCCGTAGGGCTCGGGGACGCCGTTCTGCATCGCCTGCGCCGCGGCCTCGCTCCACCCCTTGGGCACTTCGGGGATGAACTCGGGGTAGCCGGCCCGCTCGAGGAACTCGGGCTGCACGAAGCGGCCGAGTCCGTTCTCCACATAGGAGTGGGCGAAGATGATCTGCGACTCGGGCCCGCCGCGGAAGAACATCCACTTCCAGGCGGCGTCGCGCAGCGCGGTGTTTTTCTCGTAGCCGGCGTAGATACCGCACATCTGGGCGTTGAACTCGCTGCCGCGCCGCCCCGTGGCGTCGGCGGGGATCGGACCGAAGCTGATGGCGTTGGGATCGATCCGGTCGAACGCCTTCTGATCGATGTAGCCGAACCACATGCCGTAGCGGATCGCCGTGTTTTGATCGCCCATGTTGACGACCCCGGTGAAGCGGCCGTGCTCGTTTTCGAACGGTTCGAGAAAGAGACGCGCCACATAGTGGTAGGCGTTGACCGCTTCGGGCGCATTGAAGGCGCAGACCCAGTTGCCGTCGGCGTCCTGCTCCACGGCCCGCCCCCCCGAGCTGTAGAGAAAGCTCAGCGTCGACCAGCCCGGCTCGCCCAGCGAAACGCTGATGCCGTAGACGTTCTCCTTGGGATTGTGCAGCTTCCGCGCCCATGCGAGTAGTTCGTCCATCGTCTCGGGAACGCGGTCGGGCAGCCCCGCCTCGGCGAAGAGGTCCCGCCGGTAGAAGAGCGCGATGACGACCTGGGTCTGGGGCAGCGCCCAGATGTGCCAGTGCTTCCGGGCGGGCGTGCCGCCCCACGTGTTCACATAGGGGCATTCTTGTCCGTAGGGACACTCGCGGCGGATCACGTCCCAGATCTGCGGCGCCAGACGGGCCTCGAACTCGGCGGCGTAGCGCGGGGCTTCCTTCAACCGGGCTACGTACTCGTCCCTGGAGAGGAGGTGGCCGTCGCGGATGCGTGTGCCTGCGGCTTGTTCGATGTACTCTTCGAGCGGATAGAGAAAGCGGCTGCGGATGTAGGTGTCGCTCTGGCGGAAGTTGACGTAGATCACCGCCGGCGAGATGTCGCCGGCGATCTGCATCAGCGGGGTCGTGTCCATGCCGCGGCCGGGGATGACCAACCCCGTCGCCGGCACCAGTTCGATGTTGGGGTAGCGCTCCTGGAACGCCCGCTGGACCTTCATCTGGGCGATATTGTAGGGGCCGCCGCTCGATCCGTCCGTCACGCCCCACGCCTTCAGCTCGATTTTTTGGGGCGTCTCCTCCGCGGCAGCCGTGCACAACGCCGACAGTCCGCACAGCACCGCTCCGAATGCCTGTCGCCAGCACACGCCTCGTGCCATCACCGGCCTCCCTCAGCCGCATCCGCGGCGCCGATCAGGTTCTCGGTTCCGGGATCGAAAAAGTGGATTTTGCGGGTGTCCACGGCCGCCTCGACCGTTTCGTTCACGCGGAACCGCCGGTGCGCGTCGACGCGGCTGATGAAGGCGGTGTCGCCGAGGCGCAGGTGGACGTAGGATTCGGCGCCCATTGTCTCGACCACATCGACCGTCGCCCGGATGCGCGGCGCGCCGGAGACCTGTTCCGCCGACGCCGAACCGACGTCCTCGGGACGGATGCCGAGCGTGACCTCCTTGTCGCGGTACGGCGCCAGAGCCGCCCGGTGTTCGACGGGAACCGGCAGCGCCATCCCGTCCGGGCCTGCGAAGACTATCGCGTCGTCGCGCGCCTGGATCCTCCCCTTGAAGAAATTCATCGGCGGCGTCCCGATGAACCCGGCCACGAACTGCTTGACCGGGTGGTCGTAGAGATGGAGGGGGCTGTCGGCCTGGAGCATCTCGCCGTCCTTCATCACCACGATCCGCTCGCCCATGGTCATCGCCTCGACCTGGTCGTGGGTGACGTAGATCATTGTTGTCGCCAGCTTGCCATGGAGGCGGCTGAGCTCGACGCGCATCTGCACCCGCAGTTTCGCGTCGAGGTTCGACAGCGGCTCGTCAAAGAGGAAGACCGCCGGCTTGCGGACGATGGCCCGCCCCACGGCCACGCGCTGGCGCTGGCCGCCCGAGAGGGCCTTGGGGCGGCGCTCCAGCATGTCGGAGAGGCCCAGGATCGCCGACACCTCCTCGATGCGCTGCTCGATCTCGCGCTTGGGAAACTTGCGCAGCTTGAGGCCGAAGGCCATGTTCTCGCGCACCGTCATGTGCGGGTAGAGCGCGTAGTTCTGGAACACCATCGCGATGTCCCGGTCCTTCGGCGGCACGTCGTTCACCACGCGGTCGCCGATGCGGATCGTGCCGCCGGTAATCTCCTCCAGCCCGGCGACCATGCGCAGGGTGGTCGATTTGCCGCATCCGGAAGGCCCGACCAGGACGACGAACTCGCCATCGCGGATGGTCAAATTGAAATCCTTGACGGCCGTGAAATTTCCCGGATAGACCTTCTTCACGTGTTCCAACGTTACTGCTGCCATGGCTGCCTTTCTCAGATGCCGCTTCACGCATCAAACGAGTTTGAATTTAGCAGGAAGCGCGCCAGGACTCTACCCTTTTTAGAAAACGCAAAGACGCCGGTCCCGGCGGTGGCGGCGGGAGCCGCGTCCCGGGAATGGCCGGCGCCGGCCCCGGCGGTTACCCCA
>CAYVKQ010000100.1:0-9793 GCA_964451945.1 uncultured Lentisphaerales bacterium | reverse complement strand
GGCGCATGATCACGCCGTGGCTCCAGACGCCGGGGCAGAGTGTGGCGTCGGTAAGGGTCAGTCCGCCCGGCAACGTCGCCGTCCCCTGCGCGGCGGCGCCTGCCGCCGCGAGCACGAGCGCAGCCGCCAGTAGGGCCGACGTTGCACGGCGGCCAGGGGCGCCCCCGCCGCCACGCAGTGTCGGCGCTACTTCTGCCGCCTCCGTCCGCGCGCCAGCCAGTGGGGCCGACATTGCACGACGGCCAAGGTAGGGCCCGCCGTCCCGGCGGGCCGGGCGCTGCCTCGGGGCACACGCGGCGCGGCGGGGACGCCGCGCCCTACCCTGGCACCACGGCGGGAACGCCGCGGCTACCTCATGCCACCCCGCGCGCGGTCCGGTACGTCCCGCGCTACTTTTGCCTCCGCCGCCACGCAGTGTCGGCGCCACCGCTGACGCGACCGCAAGGGTGTTCACGCCTTCACCTCCACGCCCCGGGGGAGGCGCAGGTCGGCCGGATCGAGCGCCGCCGCCAGCTCTTCGGCCAGCGCCGCGGCGGTCACCTGGTCGAGGCGCGCCTGGTAGTTGAGGATCAGCCGGTGGTTCAGGACCGGCACGACCAGGCGGCGGACGTCCTCGAAGCCGACCGACGGCCGCCCCTCCAGCAGCGCCGCGGCGCGGGCCGCCTCGGCCAGCGCGATCGCCGCCCGCGGCGAGGCGCCGTAGCGGACGTACGTCTTGATCCGCGGTGTCGCCTCGGCGGCGCCGGGATGGGTGGCGGCGGTGAGGCGCGCAATCCAGCGGGCGACGGCCTCCGGGAGGACCACGCGGTCGACCGTGGCGAACACCTCTTCGAGCGTCTCCTGCGTCAGCGTCCACGTCGGCTCGGGCACCGTCCCGTGGCGACGGCCAGTGAGGATTTCGGCCAGCGTCGCGACCGGCAGGTCGCCGACATCGAGCTTGAAGAGGAAGCGGTCGAGCTGCGCCTCCGGCAGCGGGTAGGTTCCCTCCAGCTCGATCGGGTTCTGGCTGGCGAGCACGAAGAAGGGCGCGGGCAGCGGACGGGTCGTCCCCAGCAGCGTCACGGCGCGTTCCTGCATCGTCTCGAGCATGGCCGACTGCGTCTTGGGCGATGCGCGGTTGATCTCGTCGGCCAGCAGGATGTTGCAGAAGACCGGCCCCGGCTGAAAGACCAGCTCGCGGGCGCCGGCGGCGGTCTGCTGCAGGATGTGCGAGCCGAGGATGTCGCCTGGCATCAGGTCGGGGGTGAACTGGATCCGTTTGAAGCGGAGGCGCAGGATGTCGGCGACGGCCTTGACCAGCGCGGTCTTGCCGAGGCCCGGCAGCCCTTCGAGCAGGATGTGCCCGCGCGCCAGGATGCCGGTGAGTACCAGGCGGTGGAGCGCGTCGCGCCCCAGGAGCAGGCGGTTCATCTGTTCGAGCGTGCGGTTCAGCGCCGCGCTCGCGGGCGCGATCTCTTCGGGGGTCAGCAGGTTCATAGGTCCTCCGTGAAAAAGCGTTCGACCGTCTCGCGGTGGCGGGGCAGGAGGGGCGCCTGCGGCACGGCGCCCATCGGAGGCCACCGCAACGCGGCAGACGAACCCCCGCCCTTACACCGGCACTTCGCAGACAGTTGAATAGCTATGCGGTTGCGGGATTTCTTCATGATCTTCCCGCAGGCCGTCGAGATGGAAAAGGACCGCCTCCCGCATTGCCGTTTCAAGCTCCGCGCGGGTCCGGCCGGTCGCCACGCACCCTGGCAAGTCGGGCGAGAAGGCCGAATATCCCGTTTCCGTTTTTTCCGCGACGATCAGATACCGTTTCATTTCAGCCTCGCCTGCTTCAGAACACTGTTCAACGTGCCGGGCGCCAGATCGTCACCCGGATGACCGGCAATGGTGACGCGCCCCGGTTTCACCGCGTGTTTGTACTGGCGGTGGCTGCCCCGCGTAGCCACCAGATGCCAGCCGTCACGTTCGAGCAGCCTAAGAACGTCCCGCACCTTCATGCAAGCAGTGTAACACCCGTCATCGAAAGCGGCAAGATTGCGACGACCGCATCAGGGCGCCTCCGCAAAAAAGCGCGCCACCGCCTCGCGGTGGCGGGGCAGAAGGGGCGCTTGCGGCACGGCGCCCCGCGGCGCGGCGGCGGGGCCGAGCGCGCCGGGATTAACCGCCGTCGGCGCGGCGGGGACCTCGGGCGCGGCGGCGGAGAGTCCCGCGAGGCGCGCGGTGTCGGCGGCGGGATGACGTCCCGACGCCACCGCCTCATCCTTGAACGCGACATGCTCGCGCGTCGCGGGATCGGTCCATGTGAGCGGCGCGTCGCCGCGGCCGCGCGAGATCCCGCCCGCGCCCGGCCCCGCGCAGAGCGCCGCGAGGGCGGCGGCCGCCTCGGCGGCTTTTCCCTCCCCATCGAGCAGCCGCGCCAGCGCCGACGCGCAGTCCGCCGCGTTGGTGCAGGAGCCGCCGCGGCAGGCCGACGCCTTGACCAATTCCAGGTCGGCCAGCCGCACCAGGCGCGCCTCGTTCAGCGCGCCGGCGTCGCGCAGCATCCCGGCCAGATCGCGCAACGCCGCGGGTGTCAGCCCCGGCGGCAGCCGCGCCGTCGTCAGCAGGTTGCTCGCCAGTGCGGGCGTCAGCGGCGCCTGGGAGAGAAACCGCGCCAGCGCCTCGGCGGCGGCCGCGCCGAGCGCACCGTCGAGCGGGGCCTCGTCGAGCCGCGACGCGAGCTGTTCGGCCAGGGCCAGCGCCGCCTGCAGCGTCTCCTGTTCGGCGGCCAGCGCCGCCGCCTGTTCCTCGGCCGCCCGCGCCAGTTCTTCGGCGACATGGTCGAGCGCTTCGAGGGTGCGCGCGGGATCGGAGGCGTCGCCGCTCGCGGCAGCGAGCGCCACCTGGTTGCTGAGCGCCGCGACCGCCTGCGCCGGCAGCAACTGTTCTTCTTCGATGTCGGCGATCCGGGCGGCGGTCCGCTCGACCAGCGCCGCCACCGGCGGGACCGTCGGCGCCGCGGCACCGACGAAGAACCGTTGCGGCAACAGCGCCGTCAGCAGGACGAAGGTGAGCGCGAGGGCGAGACCGCCCGCCAGCCGCGGTTCGCGCCAGACGACCCGCGGCAGCGGCGGTGCCGGCGGCCGCCATGCCGCGGCGCCCGGCAGGCTGGCGCTCATGACGAGACCGCCCGCGCGGGCGGCGGCGTCCAACGCCGCGAGGCAGGCGGGGAGCGCCGGCGTGCGGCGCATCGCGCGTGCGGCGCCTATGCCGGCGGCCAATGCCGTCACGGCCGCGGCGAGCGCCAGCCGGTCAGATGCCTGCCGCGGCAACGCGATGAAACGTCCCGCCAGCATCAGCAGGCCCGCGGCGGCGGCGCCCGCCGAAGCGCCCGCCACGGCGCCGCGCCCGAGCAGCGCGCGCCGCAGCCGCGCCCGGAACCGGCGCGCCGTGTGTGTGACGGAAGCGTTCATGCTGACGGATGACCGATCACGGATGTCTGAATCTACCATTCATCGTGATAGTCCCTTTGTACCACACCGCGCTCCACGAAACAAGCGCGGCTAGTAGACGGCGGGAAGCGGCACGAAGGCTCCAGGCAGCGCGAACCGTTTGGCGATCAGGCGCAGCAGCGCCTGCACGCCGAAGACTTCGGTAGCGTAGTGGCCGGCGTAGACCACGTTCATCTCCTCCTGCTGCGCGAGGTTGTAGCCTTGCAGCGACGCCTCCCCCGTGACATAGGCGTCGAGCCCCTCCTTGACCGCCTCGGCCACTTCCGACGCCGCGCCGCCCGAGACGATGCCGATCCGCTTGACCCGCCGCTTCCCGAACGGATGCACGGCGGCCCGCGGATTGACCAGCCGGCGCACGCGGTCGGCGAAAGCGTCGAAGGCGACCGCTTGCGGCAGCTCGCCGCGGATGCCGATCAATTGCCCATGATAGTCGGCGAACGGCCGGCGCTGGCGCAGGCCGAGCAGGCGCGCCAGCACGGCGTTGTTGCCGTGGACGGGATGGGCGTCGAGCGGCAGATGGCAGGCCCACAACGCCACGTCGTGGCGCAGCAGAAACGAGACGAGTCGGTAGTTGAGCCCGGTGATCCGCGCCAGCGAGGTCCCCCAGCTGATGCCGTGGTGGCAGAGAACCATCCCCGCGCCCTGCGCCACCGCCGCTTCGAAAAAGGGAAGCGAGGCGTCGACGCCGACACAGATGCTGCCGATCCGCCCCGAATTGGCGACCTGCAGGCCGTTCCAGGAGTCGTCGCGAAACCGCTCGACCGTCAGCAACCGGTCGAGTTTTTCCGCCAGCACGTCGCTTGTGATTGTCATCGTACACCTCTTTGCCAACGGGAAGCCGCGCAGATGCGCACTCCCTTTGAAGGTTCCAGTATTTCAAAAACCGCTGTGGAAATCACGCGCCATAATCGTTGCCGCCGTGCGGTCAAGATGCTACGGTACAATCTACAAAAAAGGAGCAGGATGGACGCGACCCTCACGATAGACGCCGGCCGGAAGATCGGCGAACTCCGCCCGTTGCACGGGATCGACAACGGACCGGTCTGTTTCGGCGCGAAAATCGACAGCACCCCGCTCTACCGCGCCGCCGGCTTTCCCTTCATCCGTCTGCACGACACCAACTTTCCCCATCCGCGCGAAGTCGACATTCCGCAGGTTTTTCCCGACGCAGCCGCCGACGAGACCGACCCGCGCAACTATGTCTTCGGCCCCACCGACACCTATCTGCGGCAGTGCCTCGACACCGGCGCGCGCATCATCTACCGCCTGGGCACCAGCATCGAGCACACGCGCGAGAAGCTGTTTGTCCATCCCCCCGCCGATTTCGCCAAATGGGCCCGGATCTGCCGCAACGTCGTCCGCCACTACAACGAAGGGTGGGCCGACGGGTTCCGCTGGGACATCGCCTACTGGGAGATCTGGAACGAGCCCGACAACCAGTTCTTCCAGCCCGACCGCTCCCGCGACCCCATGTGGAGCGGCACCCCGGAGCAGTATTGCGACCTCTATGCCGTCACCGCGCGGACGCTCAAGGAGGCCTTTCCCTCCCTCAAGGTCGGCGGCTACGGCACCTCGCGCCTCCACGAAAAGTACCATCCGTTCTTCCGCGGGTTTCTCGACCGCGTGCGGCGCGACCGCCTGCCGCTCGATTTTCTCTCCTGGCACCGCTACGCCGACGATCCCGAGGAAGTCTACCTGGAGGCGCGCCGCGCCGAGGAGGGGCTCGACAGCATCGGCTATACGGAAACGGAACTGATCTGCGACGAGTGGAACTACTGGCCGCGGGCCATTCCCGACCCCGAGCCGCCCCGCCCGTTCGCCGAAGGGACGGCGAGCATCTGGCGCCGCGCCTCGTTTTCCCTGGCGTCGGGTCACGGCGGCACGTCGTTTTGCGTGGGCACGATGGCCCGGCTGCACGACACCCGCTGCCGGATCGCCACGCACTACGACGGCGTGCCGACCAATTTCTACTGCACGATCTTCGACCGGTACGGGTACCCGGAAAAACAGTTCTACGCCTTTGTCATGTACCGCGAGCTCTACGAGCGTCGGCGGCGGCTGGCGGTCAGCCCGACCACCGACGGCCTCTATGCACTCGCCGCGGGCGACGGCGATTCGCTCGCCCTGCTGCTGACATCGTTCCGCGCGCCGGCCGATCTCCGCCTCGCCTTCCGCGGCATGCCGTCCGGCGCAACCTACCGCTGCCGCCGCTATCTCACCGACGCCGCCCACTGCCACGCGCTCTTCGAAGACGAGCCCGTCAACCTGCACGACGACGGGCTGCGCCTCGCCCTCGACGAGAAAGCGTCGGTCCTGGTCCTGCTCGACCGCGTGACCGGGAGTGGGCGGGAGAAATGTCCAACGTCCCTCTCTTGAGGCTTCCGCGAACCGAGTCGAAAGGCAGGAACATGTGATTTCCCCAACGAATCAAGGCTACACCGCCGCAAACGCCAAGCGGCTTCCGCTCGAACGCGCCTGGCTGTACCGCCCCGAAGCGGCGTGGTTCTATTCGCACCACCCATCGCTGACGTTGTTCAACGGACGCTACCACGCCATCTGGTCGAATGGCCGGCGCGACGAAGATGCGCCGGGGCAGCGGGTGTTGATCGCGCATACGGATGATTTCCTGAACTGGTCCCCGCCCGAACCGTTGATCGACGTCCTTCCGGGACAGCACGGCGAGCGGGTTCTGACGGCGGCGGGATTTCACCGGCACGGGGACGAACTCATCGCCTACGCCGGCAGCTTCGAATACCGTCCCGAATGCCTCGACGGGAACGGCCGGTGCCACCCCGGCGACACGGGCCACACGAACACCACGCTGCTGGCCGCGGCCAGCCGTGATGGCCTGGCATGGAGCGCCCCGACGGACCTGGGACTGCCCATCGTTCCCAACCACGGACCGCAGCCCACCGCCTCGGGGCGTCTGATCATCTGCGGTAACATCTCCTTCCCCTTCACCGATGATCCGCGTGGACTCCGCGGCTGGCGCATGAGCGGCATCTATCCCGCGTCCATGGCCGCCACCATCGTCGATGACTCCGAATCGTTCTGGCAGGTGCAGGCGGCGGCCGGCTGGCCGAACGGTCTCTGCGAAGGGTCTTTCTACCAGACCGACGACGGCGTCCTGCACATGCTGCTGCGCAGCAATGCCGAGCGCCTTTGGCTGACCGAAAGCGCCAACGACGGCGCGACCTGGTCAGCGCCCCAGCCGACCGCCTTCAGCGACAACGCCGCCAAGTTCCATTTCGGGCGCCTGCCCGACGGCCGCTTCTACTATGTCGGCTGCCCCGATGCCGAACCGCGTTGGAAACGTTCGCCCCTGGTGCTCTCGCTCTCACGCGACGGCGCGCATTTCGACCGTCACTTCATCCTCGCAGACGATGCCACGCCCTACACGCAGCGGGCCGAGGGAATGCACAAGCACGGCGAATACGGCTATCCGCACACCCTCGTTCACGACGGCCACCTCCACATCATCGTCTCCCGCCGCAAAGAGGCGGTCGAAGTGCTGCGCGTGCGTCTGGCCGATCTCGGGCGGTGATGACCTGAATGCGGACGCACGGCCGCGCACCGAACGTCTGGTGACGCCTGCGCACTATAGCCCGGCTTTGCGCAACGCCTCGTCCAGCCGCTCCAACGATTCGTAGCGCGCACCCGCTTCGCGCGCCTGATCGTGCAGGCGTTGCAGCAGCGGCATCCAACGCGCGTGGTTCTCGATCAGACGGCTTTCGGCCCGGCGTCGTGTCGCGGGATCGCCGGACGCCAGATCGTCGAGCGCGAGCAGCAGCAGCCCCTCGTCATCCAGCGCGAGGCGGAACGCCAGCCGCACCGGCGACGGGTCGATCTGGATCCGCTCCTCGCGGGCCGCGAAGTCGAGGTGATAGAGTCCGTTGGTCGCGAGCAGATTCAGCGGAAAGCGTCCGTCGGACGGCAGCGGACACCACGGATCGTCCGAGTCGGCTTCGCGCCAGACTACTTGGCAGACACTTCGTTTGGCGAAGGCGGTTGGGATGGCCTCCACCGGTGGACGCCAGTCGGTCTCCGTCACGAGCAGCGGCATCTCATCCTGCCGCACCAGCGGCCTCGTATCCGGCGGTGTCACGCGGACGGTCTGGGTGAACGAGACCGTATGCGGCAGGCGGACCCCGTAGACCACGGCCGCGACCTCGCAGGTGTGGACGCCGCTTTGCGGAAAACGCAGGCGCGCGGGCGCTCCCCGCGGCGCCGGCAGCGGTTGCCAGGCCTCCGCGCCATCGAGCCGGTACGCGTAGTGCAGCGCGCCCGGGGTTGGCGTGGCGGAGGCCACGATTTTCAGGCAATCCGGCTGCGTGTCGAGCGGATCGGCGCCCGCGGTCAGCCGCAGGTCGTCCAGTCTGAGGAGGCAGGCCCGGCTTTCCTCCCGCAGCCAGAACCAGAGGTTGCCCGCGGCATCGGCGAAGTGGGTGTGGACCGCACGACAGGCCAGCGGCGTCTGCGCCAGCTCGTCGGGCGGCAGCGACAGGGCGGCACGGCGGTCCAGGAACGGCAGCGGCACCGCGTTGGTAGGACCGGTGCGGACCTCGAAGAGCCCGTTGGTGTGGACTCGCGTCCCGCCGTCGCGAAAATGGAGGACGACACCATCGCGCGGGTTCCAAGAGATCGTCTCGGGGGCATCGCCGCAGGGAATCTCGCGCCAAATCGCTCCGTCATAGTGACGCACCACGTACTGGTCGGCTGCGCCCATCCAGATTTCCCGCCGCGGTGTGATCAAGGCCATCGTCACGCCATCGCCGTACGTGACCCGTGTCGCGCCACGGGCGGCGGAACGTTGCAGAGCCTCCAGCATGTGACGGTCGTGACGGCTGCCGTCATTGACCAGGGTCACCGCCCGAGGCGTGAGTTCGATCAGAGAGGCGGCATACCGTCCTGCTTGAATGAACTGACGGTAGACGGTTCCCCGATCATCCCACGCCACTCGGTCCTGCATGCTCCACTCCGGCGTGTCGGACCAGAACTGCTCCGACCAGGCGGCGCCGTCCCACCGCAGCAGTCGGTTGCCTCCGGTGGGGATGCAGGCGACCGTGCCCCCCAGATCCATTGGACGGGTGGCGGGCTGGAGGTCAACCTGGTGCCATCGTTCCGGATCGGCCTCCGGCGGTGGGACGGGCGGGTCGAGCGGCAGCCGGAACAGGCGCGGGCCTTCCGGTGTCATGGCTACAAACAAGAGCGCGCGATCCGCCGTGATACTGGTTTGCAGGATGCTTCCGTGGATGCCGTGGCGCGCGTCCCACTGCTCCGTGCCGTCGGCGTTCCAGCGCCAGAGGCCAGGACGAAGTCTGTCGGTGAAAAAGATGTCCCAGCGGGGAACACCGTCCGCGCCCGCCGCGCCGCCTTCGGCGATGGCCATAATGTGGATGTCCGCGGCAGGCAGCTCGAAGCGGGCCGGTTGTTCCGCCCTGTCCAGCCGGTAGACAGCCTTCGCGGTCCTGGCCCACGTTGTGCCGACAGGGGAGCGGAACAACGCTTCGATCGGTTCGCCCACACGGACCAGCGGTGGCGGCAGCGGCAGGCGCTTGCCGCTTAGCAGGTCGAATGCTTCGACTCCAGCCTCCTTCTCGACCATGCGCAGCGCGACGGCGCCCTGCCACTGGAAACACGCCCGCGTCGTTTCAGTCCAACCAGGGCGTCGCGTCGTCACCGCGCCTTCCGGATCGATCACGTGAATCTCCTGCGCGTCGACCAGGACGATATGTCCTGCGTGTTCGAGAATGATCGGCAAGCCCAGGCGCTGGGGAAGCGACGCCGGATGAAACGTCCAGGCGTCGCGGAACCACAGCGCCAGGCGCTGCTCGTTCCAACTGACGACGCGGCCATCGCGGGCGACATGGGTATTGCCGATCAGCTCATGGTCGTTGCGGCCTGTGGACAGCGGTTCGCAGTGCAGGCGCGCCTCGCCATCGGTCAGGCGGTAGATCCGCTTGAGGGGCGGCTCGTGGTCGAACCGCGGGAGGTAGTAGCCGTGCGCGGCGTCGCCCAGAATACAATTGTCGGGATAGGGGTAGGTGATGCCGGGCGGGTTGCCGCCGTCCAGCGGGCGGAAGGCGTCGCCGGCGCAGTACAGAGGGTCTAAGCCCCTGGTCCGGGTCAGCGCCCATCCGCTGCCGTCGCGCTCCAGCGCGAACGCCGCCAGCGGCGGCGTGCCACCGGGCGGCCAGGGAACCGGCGCTGCGCCGGCCAACAAGCGTGGTGCGGCAATCAGGGCCGCAAGCGCGGTCAGACACACGCGCCTCATTGTCCCCCTCCTTTTGGCCGGCTGTCGAGCAGGCGCATGG